>CAWUJC010000009.1:0-15759 GCA_963922355.1 uncultured bacterium
GTCCGCGCCATCTACGCTGGACTCCAGAAGCTGGCCGACCAAACGGGCGTTCTCCTGGTCGGAGGCGAAACGGTCCGCGCCCCCAAGCTTTTACTCTCGATTGCCCTGCTTGGCCGCATGCCCCGCGGTGTACGTCCGGTGCTCCGCTCTACGGCCAAAGTCGGGCACCAGATCTACGTCACCGGCCAGCTCGGCAAGACCCAAAAGCGGCATCACCTGACCTTTACGCCGCGTCTTGCCGTCGGCCAATGGCTGGCCAAGCACAAACTGGCCAGCGCCATGATGGACCTGAGCGACGGTCTCGGCGCGGACCTACCCAAGCTTGCCGCCGCATCTGGCCTCGGCTTTCAGGTTGATTTGGCTGCGCTGCCCCGTCGCCGTGGTGCCTCGGTTGAGCAGGCCATCCACGACGGAGAAGATTACGAACTCCTCTTTACCACCAGCCCACGAAAGGCCCAGCAGCTCGCCGCCACTTGGCCCTTTCCTCAACTTGCTTTGACGAAGATTGGCCAGCTGACAAAAAAAGCGCTCGCCGGAACCGCCCCATGGGAACATCGTGGGGGGTATGACCATTTTAGCCGGGGCTGAAGCCACTCAAGACCATGGCGCACGCTGGGCGGAAGGTTGCCGCGGCGGCGAAGTCTTTGCCCTGTACGGCGACCTCGGCTCGGGCAAAACGCAATTGGTGAAAGGCTTTGCCCGTGGCATGGGCTACGATGGCGACGTGACCAGCCCGACCTATACCTTGATCCAAGAATACGTCGGCGGGCGTTTACCCATCTACCACCTGGACCTGTACCGGCTAGAGGCGTTAGAGGATGCTCTGCGCTTGGGCGTGGAAGACTATCTACCAGCCGATGGCGTCACCCTCGTGGAATGGCCTCAACTGATCGAAACGCTGCTGCCTGACAACACCATCCACGCGGAACTCGCCGTCGTCAGCTTGCACGAGCGGACGGTGACGGAACGCTTGGGATAGGTTGCTCTAAGCTCTTGGAAAGTAAGCCATAACGGGTTTTACTAGCGACTAGTCTATGATGACCTTGGCTCTAGAAACCTCCTCGCCCCACGGCAGCATTGCCCTCGGCCAGCACGGCCAGCTCATCCACCAGGCCACCTTTTCGGAAAACGGGCGCCACTCTCAAGCGCTCTTTCCCGCCATGCAGCGCATCGGTGTTCCTCGTCTCCAGATTAGCCGCGTCTTAATCGGCTTGGGCCCGGGCTCTTTCAGTGGCATCCGTGTCGGGCTAGCGGCGGCCTACGGCTTGGCGTTAGCTCAAGGCGCAGAAGTCTGGGGCATCCCCAGTATCTATGCCCAAGCCAGTTGCCATCCCAATACGACCCGACTAGGTATCTTTGCCGACGCCCGACGCGGCGAGTTCTATGTCTCGGTCTTTGCCCAAGGCAAGTTGGAACGAGAGACCTACCTCATCCCCAAAGTACAGCTGGAAGACGAAATCAGCAAAATGACGCTGGCGATCAGCGGTGCCATGATCCCCGAGGTGCCACATCAAGAACCGCCCGAAGCCAAAGACCTCCTGGCCCTGCCAGAAGACTTGCCCGCTTGGCAACAGGGCCTTGATCTCCAGCCGGTCTACTTGCGCGAGCCAACCGTCGCCGCGCCATCATCTCGCTCTGCCCCGTCAGTGCCTACTGCGCCCTCTGCTCCTTCGGCCCCGACCTCATGAGTGCGCCTTCCTTGACCCGCAGTCCGCGCTGCTGGGCAGAAATCAGCCTGCCCGCGCTACGCCATAACTTGCGCGTCATCCGTGAGATCATTCCCGAGGGCACCCGGATCATGGCCGTCGTCAAAGCCAACGCCTACGGGCACGGCGTGCTCCCGATCGCCAAGTGCTGCCGGGAAGAGAAAGCCGAATGGTTAGCGGTGGCCAACGTGACGGAGCTGGCAGAGCTGCGCCGAGCACGCGTTGGTGGCCCGATCATGTTGCTAAGCGCCTGCCTGCCGGAGGAAATGCCTGCAGCCATCCAACTGCGCGCGGCCTTTACCATCTCCAGCCTGGAAGAAGCCCGCCAACTCGCCCGAGCGGCGCGGCAACTTACCCCCCGGCAAAAACCCGAAGTACACTTGAAGGTCGACACCGGGATGGGCCGGCTGGGCATCTGGCACGAGGAAGCGATCCCGGTGATTGAAAAAATCTTGGCGATGCGCGAACTGAAGGTCGCCGGCCTCTACACCCACTTTGCCCGCAGCGACGATCACGCCAAGATGACGCATCAGCAATTTCGCCGCTTCGTCCAAGTGCAGCAACGTTTCCCCCAACTTCTGGCCCATCTCGCCAACAGCCACGGCCTGCTCGGCCCGGCTCCTTACGCGGACGATATGGTCCGCGCAGGCATCATGCTCTATGGCTCCTCGGAAGACGCGACCATGCGGGAGAAGCTTCGACCCGTGCTGACCTGGAAGTGCAAGATTACCACCGTCCGCGACTATGCCGCCGGGCGGACGGTGAGCTACGGTGCCACCTATCGCCTGCCAACGCCTCAGCGCTTGGCCATCCTCGCCGTTGGTTACGCAGACGGTTATCCGCGCCTACTCTCGAACCGTGGAGACGTCTTAATCAAAGGGGTGCGCTGCCCGATTCGTGGCCGGGTGACGATGGACCAGACGGTGGTGGATGTGACGGCACTCGGTAAGCGCGTGCGAGCTGGGGATGAGGCTATCCTCCTAGGAAAGTCCCCCCGCGGCCAGGAACACCTTCGCGCCGAAGACCTTGCCACTTGGGCCCGCACGATTAGCTATGAAATCTACACCGGCATCAGCAGCCGAGTGCAGCGGGTCTTACGGTGAGCTTAGCGCCCCGCTTTGGAAATAGAGCGAAGATGGTTAAGATTACGCTGCTGGTTACTAATCCGGCGCATTTGCTCAATCGCCGAGGCAGGTAGGCGTAACATTTTAGTCGGCTTTGCTCGAAAAGAAAAAGTTAAGCGCGTATTCCCCACCGTGATGACAACTGGCAGTTTGGAATCCTTGCCTATGAACGCTTCACGTTTTTGCTCGAAGGTGACCAGCTCAGGTCCTTTTTTTTCTTTCTCTTCCGCATCTTCGGGGCCGAATGAACTTGGTTTGTCCAGATCTTCACCGCCGTACCTTCTTGATGCAGCACCGACGTTGGCAACAGACTGGTATTTGGCCACTTCTTTGCCACTCTGTAGTTTCTCCAATTCAACAAAAGCCCCGCCGTTAATCCAATTAACAAAAGGGTAACCTTCAGAAGAAAACTCACTGAGCATTAAGTCTAAGCCTTCACTACTACGGCTGTCGAAGCTCACATCGCCGTTGGGCGCAATAATGATCACAAAGCTCTTGTAGTACCAAACCTGGGATTTTTTGCCATTTGCGTAGGTGATGATATCCCGTTTAATGTGTTTGGTCCGTACCGAGTCAATGGCGACGACTCGTCTGCTCGAACCAGCGCCAGGATCAACTTCAGACTTTTCATTGAGCTGCTGAACTTTTATTCGCCACGAGGCGTATTCCGGCACCGGGGCTACAAAGGGAGCCGTTGGGCGCCATTCCTCTTGCTGGTTTGTATTCTGGGCATGTATTGGGGTTGCCCAAAAGAAAGGAAGCAGGCAAACGCCGACCGTCTGAAGAATGCGGAAAGAAGAGTACATAATTAAGGAGCAATTTCAATTTGCCTGTCGATGATCCTACCGGTGTACCGATCGATAGCAAGGTGCATCCAATAGCGTCGCTGTCCTTCCACCAAGAATTCATCCAAGTTATCGGAAGCTGCCGTATAACGCCCAGACTGGGCGACAACATCAACCATTAGGTTCCAAGTTCGCGTGTTCATGCTTTGCGAAAGTGCTCGTACCGGAGCCTCCCGCAGTTTCTTCACTGCAGGGTAAGCGCCGGTAACGCGTCCGGTAATGCGAGGGCTGCTGCTTCCGCCACTCCCCTCTTCCGCGTTGAATCGTTTGACGATATCCGCAACGTTCTGGATCGGCTTGTCATCCGCATCGAGAAAGTCCTCCGCTAGCGTAGCAGCTTCCGTGTTCGAGATGGTTTTTGAACCATCATGGTCGCGAGAGGCCCCCGCGAGAAAGAGCTCGATCACGTTGGATTCACTGGAATTGGGGTTCATTCGTCCCGCTACCATCCCTTGATCGGAATCGCTGACGGAAAAATAATCTAACAACGCCGCATCCACGCTGTGCGGGGAAAACATATCCAACGACTTGAATGGCATATCGCGGAAGACATAACCGAGTTCCCCAACGTTCTTAAAGGGTCGATTCAAGACAATGGGGCGAGCATCCTGGCGGAAATACAGAGAATCCGCATTGGTGATCAAAGTGCGTGCACGGTTGTAGTAGTCATCACCCGGCCGGGCAATACCTCGCCCGGAGGCACCACCAGAAGCCCAGTCAAAAACCTGGGTCCCACGCCCATCATCATAGTTGGCAGCCCAAGTGCCAGGATAGTATCTCCCTCCACCGGCGTTACCTCCAGTCTCTGTTGAGACGCGGTAATTATCGTTGTTGGGGAGGCGAGTCCTCATCTCATGGCCAAAGAAATTGCTCTGGAAAGAGGCCGTTTTTGACGTATCGCGTGGCAGTTGGGTAAGGTCGTGGCCGTGAAAAGAGGCCGAGAGTCCATAACGAGCGGTCCGCGGGTCAGACTTCATGATGTAGTATTGATTGGCTGCCTTATAATCCCGCACATGATTGTAGCCGTACCACGTCATCATGCGGTGGTACCCAGAGTTCCCTGACCAAGCGTTCGGATTGGCAATCGGTGAACTACCTCTTTTCACGTTATGCAAGACTTCATCTACTACTCCGCGATGCTTATGGCCGGTGTCCAATCCCAGAGTAAAGGGCATGTTTCTCGAGCCATTAAGCCACATCCAAACGCCATTCAAGCCACTGCTATCGGCTTTGATGGCATATTCATCATAGGGCGTATTCACCAGCCCATCCGGATGTGCGACATTGCTGGCAAAGGCATTATAGACCTGCCATTGGCCCCGATGGTCGCGATAGCGCAAGACCACGTTTAGACCACGACCCTGGGTCCCCGCGTTAAGCATATGGTGGACGGGATCTTCAACGGGCACCAGTTCGGTCGTGGGAAGATTAGGAGCCGCTTTCGGATAAGTCCTTAGATACCGGAAATAACCGTCCCAAGCATACTCAATATCATCGGTTGTACTCGTCGTCGTATCAATTCTAGGGTAGTCAGGATCACCTATCGGGAGCCCCCTTCCTTGAGCAATCACTTCGTTCTTCAAGGTCATGCCCAGGATACCGACGCCATGATACGGAAGCCGTTCCGTCACGGGCACACCGCTTAGGACAACATCATTAAAGCTGTAGCTCCTGGCCGCACTGCCGTAAGTTTCTTTGATCGCTTCGGGTTGGCGAAATTGATTGTAAGCTACTTCGTTGATGAGAATGTACCCATCATTCAGATTATCGTCTCGGTCGAGACCATCGTCGGTAAAGCCGCCCAAGCCAGCTTCATTGAAGCGGGAAACTTCGTCGTCCGCACCATAGTGAAACCCGTCATTATCCTTGCCACGCAAGAAGTAGCGAAAGCCCCCAACAAAATACAGCTGAAGCTGGCTAGGAACCGGGCCATTCCGGTCGCTACCAATGTCTTCGTGGGGATTCCATAGCACCGGGATGAGTTGATTATATACCTGCCGGTTCGCGTTCGTTCTTCCACGTAAGCCTTCGGTATCGCTGACTTCGGACAGATTAGCGACGGTACGGAAACCAAGAGCCTGGATGTAAGGCAAGTCTTCAATGCCATAGGCATACAACTTAACTTTGGCGGACTCATCATAACTGGTCGCCGGGTCATCTTCTTGGGAAGGAATGGGGTCGTAGAAAATGACGGTGGGGTAGCTGTCGCCATCGGCTTGGTCAATGATGTTGGCCCCGATCCGCAAAATCTGCAGATCGCTAATCCCGTCAATCACAGGAGCATTGGGCACATAACCACCTTTTGAATCTACGTCATTTTCAAAACCACTCGTCACCCCCAGGGAGTCGTCATGAATGGCGGCTTTGAGAACTTCAAAGAAGTTCGGCTCGCGCCCGGCGGCAGCCACTTGGGAGAGCGTCTTGATGGAAGTAGACGCTCCGGTACCGTCGCTACCCACATACTCCCAAGGACCATTGTTACCGCTACGCGTGATCCCAAAGTAAGCAAGGAGCTTAGATTCCAAACTACTATCCACCGAGGGGTTGGAATCAAACTTAATCAAGTCCAACCGGTTCAAAGAGAACCGACGGGGAATCACCGGATCGCCAGCTTTCCACTCAAACCCATCTGGAGCCATCCCGCTCTGGGCCATGCGAAATTGATGGATATTGGGATTTGTCGTGGAATTACGCACCGCAGCCCCCCCGCTGGCTGTCGCGGGATAGACAAAACTTGGCTGATTCAACTCTCGGCTAAAGTGCGTAAATAAATATTGGCCATCTGGGTTGACTGGACTGTTGTTGACGGTGGCGCCAAGTGCAGATTGCCAATCACCGTTGGGCGTTTTCGAGAGACGAAGTAAATCCTTGCGTGAGAGAAGTTTGTTATCGCCTTCCACGGCATACAAGCCCCCCACTTTGGAAGCTTTCTTTGTGATGGCTTCAATGTACTTGTCCGTCCCTTGGCCGATTGAGTATGAATTGCGGAAAAGCCGAATGAACGCCTCAATCGTGTTCACACCACCAAATGCTCGTGTTGTACTACTCCCGTTGGGCGAAAACTTGGTCAAATCCAACGAAGCCAAAGAGCCGACGATTTCGGCCTCTTGATCTGCGCTAATGGTGGCCGTGTGGCCCGCAAAATTCAGATCGACCAAACCCGAGATGTCATACACCGTGGCCGCGAAACGCCCGATGACAAAGTCCGGGTCAAATTTATCCGTCATGGCGGACTTGTTCCAACTCATGGATTTGATGCCATTACCTTTTGTCACCAAAACCCAGTCAGGAGTCGCGTCAGTTGTTGAATTCAACAATTGATCATTGTTATTGTCGGAATGCATGCCGTTGTTTTCCCACACTTCCGGGTCCAAGGAGCGGCGGTTGAGCGAAATCGAGGAGGTTGAGGAGGCAGACGCAATCGCACGGCCATTCACGCCACTGTCGGCCTGCCACAAAGGAGCACCAACCTTGGTTACTTTCACCAAATTGGGTGTATTGGTGCGGTCAATCTGGGCGTTGGTTTGTGGAACAATCCCATCTTCGTCGGGAAGATAGGTGCGATTAGGATAGGTCCCAACGACTTGGTCATTGGTCTTTCCGCGGCGAATTTCTTGGAGGATTTCACCCGTAATGACATCCATACCGCTGAGAGCCAGGGCATCCGCTTTCATCAGGTTGCCACTACTGAAGGCTGACGTTCGGTTGGAAGTCGCCCGGTTAAAGAAAACCAGGACAATACTGCTAACTAACAGAGTCGAGGCCAAGGCCATGAGGATGGCAAAGGCGCGGGGCTTCCGGTTACGTGATGTAGGCTGTTTATTCATCGGTCACTCAGGGGATAGGCACGCTGATAGTAGCGCACATTGTTGGCAATAAGAGGCGGGATGTCGGTAAAGGACCTAGACCCGTCGATAAAGTCTTTCCAGGCATCGAACGGCGTCTGCCCAGGCGAAACGTTGGGCAGTTCACCAGCTATGTCTTCGAGTTGATCCGCAGTTAAGCGCATCCGATCATCTGGGCCAATTAAAGCAATCCCAACGATCAGGTACTTGGCATCTTCAATATCGGCCGAAGTGCGATTGCCCCCATGTAAATTAGCTTGCGGGATGGCGCTCCTTAAGGTCCCAGAGCCATCGATGATCGCAAGATCCAACCTTATAACGTTAGGGCTTAGGATGTCATAGTCACCATTAGTTAAAGAATCAATTTGCTTAACGTTAATGAGCTCGCTTGTGATGTTGGTAATCGGGTCTGTCTCTGTTTCAAATTGTAGCCCCATGAAATTATTATCGAGGTAGGTGTAACCCTTCACCCCCCGGAAAAGCGCAAGTTTTCCATCGGTTCCCGTGCCATCAGTCGTCACGCGATAGCCCACCAAGGATAAACGAACGAAGGTTGCGTCCACGTTGTTGTTACCAGAATCCGAAAAGACTTCGGAATAAAAACGCATGATATCGGCCGAGTCCGGCGGTTCGTAGTTTTGAAAGACATAATCCATGTCGCGCCGGATGAACATGCCAGCAAGATCCAAACCTATTCGATCCAGCACCATGCGCGCTTCGCTAGAGGTATCGAGCATGCCTTCACTTCTCGCCGTCGTTTTGTTCACCACATCAACGGTTTGAACAATGAAAATGCCCATCAGGCCCAGGACCGCCATCGTTGCCACCATTTCCACCAGAGAAAAAGCGGCATTCGCACGTGACTTGAATCTAGAATTTTGTTTATTCATCAATCGCATTAGGGTTGGGAATGGTGAAAAAGATTGAATACTGGCCATTGATTGCAGCTTGTTCGCTCGCAATATTGGGATCAAGTTGAGCCGGCCAAGATACCGTAAGGTTGACTTCTAACTGTGGTGCCATCGAGGTGGGCGCTTCTCGGCGAATGATAAAATCCGCACGATATTGGCTGCCAACGCCACTGGTATGGTTATCCAACGAAGCACTGGGATCAAAGGTTTCAGAAAAATAGTAAGTGCGGCGAACCGGAAAAGCAGAATCCGAAGCGTTATGCAAGTTACCCACGTTGAATTTGAGGATGGGAGAATCTTTCGACCCAATACTGCCTGCGCTCCGTAGATCCGCCACAACCAGCGATGCCAAATTAGCCGCTTGGGTATCATCAAAAGTGTCCCGATTACTTTGAACGCCAGTCGGCACCAAGCCGACTAAAAGCAACATCGTCGTTGTAAAGATACCGAGCGCCGCTGTCACTTCCACTAAACTAAAAGCCCGCAGGCCTTTAAACTCTAAAGATGAGAAACCTAAAGCCTTCATTAGAATGTGTTTCCTCCTGGTAACTCGTCTCCCTTGCGATAAATCTGAACCCGACCAGATGAGCCGTTAAATCCAAGCGCCACCCGATTGCTGCCAATGTCACTGCGTGACGCATCGACTTGCTTTAGACCAAGACTGAAAGTCCTGGCTGGATACGAAATATGAAAATCAGCTCCCGTATTATTATCGCTGTCTGTACTGGACTTATCGACCGAGACACAAAATTCACCATTCGGGCTGATGACAAACCCATTATCAAACACGACGCTAGAGCTGAGCCCCATGACGGGACGAGTGAAATCGAACAGCCTTCTCTGTTCGGTTTCTGGAGCAGTCGGATCGTTACTCCCAAGTTCATTTCCCAGAGAATCGGTGACAGGTTTGCTGAGACCCGCCAAAATAATTCCCTCCAAAATCAAGGGCTTGGCCACGTCCGACCAGTATTGATAGCCGCCAGAAGGGTCCGCCAAGTTCACGTTTACCTGGCTCAGCGGATCATCGTTCTGAATGGCGTAAATCACCAAAGCTGGCTGCCCACTCTGGGTGGCGCTAGCCGAAACATCTTTAATCCCAACCCGGACCAACGTCTGATTACTCACCGCAAAACTGCGGAGAGCATCCAAGTAATCCTTTACCTGGTAAGCAGCCGAAGTCGCCCCTTTTGCTTGGGCCAGCGAACTTAAGGCGGGAACTGACAACCCGATCAGGAGACCGATAATCCCCATCACAGCAATCAGCTCCGTCAGACTGAAGCCACGCTGATTTTTTTTGGGTCGAGAGAAGGGAGAGAATATTTTCATGAACCAATGCGCTGTCGCTAGAACAGCGATACCTGATAAAATCGCTTTTTTAGTTTACTTTGTAAAGTCATTGTATTGCTTTTTTCTAAAATCGACAAAGAAAACGCTCAAATCAGCAATATTTATCAACATTAGTAATTACAACCCAATAAAGGCTAACGTAATTTACGCCACCCTAGCGACAAGGCAACCTAGACAGTTGGCTAAGACGCCTGCGGCTCACCGGTTTCCAGACCGGCAAAAATCTCCGGCCAAAGCTCTTGAGCCCGGCGAAAGCTCTCCGGCATCAGCGTATAGCCCACGTGTCCCTGCTTATACTCAGCATAGTGAGCTCCTGGCCACGCCGCCTGCAGGCCACGGATCTTCTCTGGAGAGGCGATGCGATCCCAAATCCCCGCGATGAGCAGAATATTCTCGCCTGCGGTGTGCGGGCGAGAATGGCTCGGACAGCACAAGCGCATGTGCGGCGCCGTGTCTTCCGGCCCCAGGCCCAACTTATTTAGCTCCCGTCGAATCGTGACGCTAGCAGGCGTCGCCCAAATCGCCTCCTGCACATCCAAAATGGGCTCGACCAGAATCAACTTCTGCATCTCCGGCTCCATACAAGCCGTCATGCCCATGATCCAGCCGCCATAGCTCGTGCCCCAGCCACCCACCAGCGGACAGCCCTGCTGCTTGAGCAGCTTGATCAACACCTTCAGCTCCAGCACTGCTTGGCGGATGCCCTCGGCCACCCGGATCAGGTGCGCATTGATCGCGTACTCCCCGTGCAGATGACCAGGCAGGCGACGGGAATAATGATACGGCAAATGCATGAAAACGGCATTCCAGCCCACCTGATTCAGCCGCCGCGCCCACAGCTTGTAGCCGAAGTCGCTCACGCTCATCCAGCCGTGGGCTAGAATCATCGTCGGTGCCTCGCCCCAGCCTTTGCCACAAGGGTAGAGATCAAAACCCGCGTGGTTATTGCCCTCCAGCTCGCCGGGGTCCGGTGTGGGAAAGCGCCATTTCGCGTCCGTTGCTGTGGGCCAGGAGGGCAACTCATAGTCCGCCGGTAAAGCGTAGAACTCCTCCACGCTCATCCCCTTACACTTCTCGGCGTAAGCCGCCCACTGGGCGGCAAAATCCTGGGGCGGGGGATGACGGCGCTGCAGCAAATTAACCGCGCCAAAACTGGCCCAATCCACCACACCCGCTCGCCAACGGTCAAAACTCTCAACAATCCCTGCCATGCGTAGCGCTCATCTATGCCGGGATTGGCCGGAACTTCCCAGCAAAAAGCTCAGACGCGGCTCTCCCTTTCTCCGACCTTGCCGCCCTGCTGCCCCCTTTCTATGGTGCAGGGATGTCGCCACGTTGGAAGATCGGTCCGGCTCTCGTTTGGACCTTGGGCATCCTGGTCATGGCCAGCCTGCCCGGGACGGTGACCGATGCGGTAGACAAACCCCTCCACGCCGACAAGCTCCTCCATCTCGTCGTCTTTACCCTCGGAGGGATTCTCTGGGCCCTCGCCACGGGCAGCGCCTGGAAAGGAGCCTTGCTCGCCTTCCTGGTCGGGCTGGGGAAAGAAATCCTCCAGGAATTCGTCCCCGGGCGCAGCTTCGAGTTGGCCGACGTCGTGGCCGATGCTATCGGTAGTGCCCTCGGCTCTTACCTTTTTCACCGCTATGTCCGCCCCCGAATCTCCCGCTTCGCCCAAACATCGCCACACTGAACTCGCCGCCCAGATCCGCGCTTGGGATAAGGCCTACTACGAGGAGGCCGCCCCCGCCGTCTCCGACCGTGAATACGACACGGCCTACCACGAGCTGCTTGATCTAGAGAAGAGCCACCCGGAACTGCAAACGGCGGACTCCCCGACCCAGCGGGTGGGGGGCGCCCCGCTCAGCCAGTTCGAGCAAGTGGCGCATGCCGTCCCGATGATGAGCCTGGACAACACCTACTCACCCGAGGAGTTGGGCAAGTTCGTTGATCGCGTGGCCAAGGTCGTGCCGGAAGATGACTTGGTCTTCACCGTCGAACCCAAGGTTGACGGGGTGGCGGTCAGCGTCCGCTACGAAAACGGCGAATTTGTCCTCGGCGCCACCCGCGGCGACGGTGCCACCGGCGACGACATCACCGCCAACCTACGCACCATCCGCAGCCTGCCGCTCAAGCTCAAGGAGCCCGTCCCGGTTCTGGAAGTGCGGGGCGAAGTCTACTTTCCCCGCGTCGCTTTCAACCGTCTGAACGAAGAACGGGCGGCGGCAGGCGAAGCGCTTTACGCCAACCCGCGCAACACGGCCGCTGGTTCGCTCAAGCTGCTCGATTCCAAACAAGTCGCCAAACGTCCGCTCGCGATTGTGCTCTACGGCGTCGGCCAGTTCGAGGGGATCGACATCACATCCCAACAGCAGTGGCTGAAAACCCTGCAAGAACTCGGCCTCCCCGTCACGGAGCGCTACTGGGTCGCCCAAAAACGGGAGGATCTCTTCGCCGCGGTGGAAGAACTCGAGCAAGTGCGGAAGGACTTCGCCTACGACACCGACGGCGCGGTGATTAAGGTCGATGCCTGGCGCTGGCACGCGGAACTCGGCGCCACCTCAAAAGCTCCACGCTGGGCCATGGCGTACAAGTATGAGGCCGAGCAAGCCATTACGGTGCTGGAAGACGTCTCCTACCAGATTGGCCGGACCGGCGTGGTCACCCCGGTCGCCGAGCTTCGCCCTGTCGCCCTGGCGGGCACGACGGTGAAGCGCGCCACGCTCCATAACTTTGACGAGATTAAGCGCCTCGACATCCGGGTAGGCGATCATGTTCTGGTCGAGAAGGCGGGCGAAATTATCCCCAAGGTTCTCGGCGTGGTGAAAGAAGAGCGCACCGGCCAAGAAAAAGAGATCGTCCCGCCGACCACGCATCCAGACTGCCCCGGCGAGTTGATCTGGGACGGTATCTTCCTCCGCTGCCCCGACCTCGACTCGCCCAGCGTGATCAAGCGCCGCCTGACCCACTACGCACAACGGGGCGCGATGGACATCGAAGGCTTGGGCAAATCTCTGGTTGAGCAACTGGTCGACGCGGAACTGGTCAAGGAGATCGCTGACCTTTACGCCCTCACTCTTGCGCAGCTCAGCGGATTGGAACGCATGGCCGACAAGAGCGCGCAGAATGTTCTCGATGGCTTGGAAACGAGCAAGCAGCGCGATTTGTGGCGGCTGATTTTTGGCCTCGGCATTCTTCACGTCGGAGCCGGAGCTGCTCGCGCTTTGGAAGCCCACTTCCCGTCCCTTGATGCCCTAGCGGAAGCCGACCAGGAAACCCTGGAGGCGATACCCGACATTGGGAAAATCATGGCCGGGAGCATCGTCAGCTACTTTGAGGACGAAGCCAACCAAGCGCACCTCGCTCGGCTGAAAGAAGCAGGCCTCAACTTCCTCGCCCCCGAGCGCCCGGCCGAAGTGGCCGATGGTGCCCTGAGCGGCAAAACCTTCGTCCTTACCGGAACGCTCTCGGCCCCGCGGGAGGAATTTGCCGAACGCATCCGCGCCCTCGGCGGCAAGGTGGCCAGCAGCATCAGTAAAAACACCGACTACCTTCTGGCGGGTGAGAAGGCCGGCTCCAAGCTCGCCAAGGCGGAAAAACTGGGCGTTGAGGTCCTGGACGAAAAAGCCTTCGAGAAGCTTGCCTGAGGTTAAACATATTATTATGGTAATTGCGTGAGACTGTTGCCGCTGTTGCTGTTGGGCTTGAGTCCGCTGCTGGCACCGAACCTGGCCGCCCAGCTTTCGCCCGACGCCAAAGAAGACGCCCGCGAGGAGCGCCTAAAACTCATGCGTGCAGCCGACCAGCTCGATTCGCTGCAACACCAGTCGGAGCAGACCGGCACCAAGCTGGCCACTCTGCAAGATACGGTGACCAGACTGGAAAAAGAGAACGGCCAGCTCCGCTCCAAGCTCAATAAGCTAGAAGACCAATTAAGCGCACTCCAGGAAGCCCAGGCCAAGCAGCAAAAAACGATCCTGGCCGAAATCAAAAAATTGCTGAAAGATCAAACCCCCGCCAGCACGCCAACGGCCTCCCCGCCCCCCGCGAGCTCAAGCGCGGCATCCGTCCCGGTTGGAGACTCCGAACAATGGTACATGCACGTCGTGGAAAAAGGCCAGACGCTGTCCGCCATTGCCAAGGCCTTCCGCGAACAAGGCGTGGAGGTAACGGTGGAAGACATCCGCAAGGCGAACAAAATTAAGAAGGACAACCTGATCCAAGTCGGGCAGACCCTTTACATCCCCAAGAGCTAATCCCCATGGCAGAAACCAAGGCACAAAGCATTCAAACGGAAGCCCCCGCTGAAGGCATCAGCGGCTATCGCCTGCGTAAAGCGGAAGACGAAAGCGTGTACGGCCCGATCGATAAAGAAACGATGATCGCCTGGGCCCAAGGCGCTCAGATCGCGCCAAACGACTTGATCGACGAATGCGACGACAAGTGGAAGGTCGTCAGCGATTTCGACTTTCTGGAAATGTTCTATTCCTTCCCCCTGCCCGACGGCAGCACCTACGGCCCCACCACGCTGGGCACCGTCGCCGAGTTTGTGCAAGAAGGGCTGATTCAGGAAGACACCGAGGTAACCGACGCCCGGAGCAAGAAAGCCACCGCCTGCGGCAAGCTACTCAAGAAGGCTGAGAAAGCCGAGGCGAAGGCCGCCAAAGAAGAGAAGAAGGCCGATGAATCCAAAACTGCCGAACAGCAGAAAAGTGCCAAGGATTCTTCCCGCATCCTCACGGAAGCTCTGGACCGCCACCAACGGAGCCTTTCCAAGAGTGATAAAGAAACTGGTCGCGTCCCCGATGTTACCGAGGCGGAAGCCGAAATCGGCGTGCACGGCGTCAACCTCGCCAAGGATCAACGCATCCGTCAGCTCGAGGAAGATTTACGCATCCTGCGCAAGGACCACGACGAGTTGCTGCACAAGTATCGCAAGCTCAACCAAGAGTTGATCGAAGCGCGCCAGAAAAAATAAATCGCGCCACCGTCACATTTTTGTTGCACCGCCCTCCCGCTTTTCCGTATCCTCCCCAACTCGCTCAAACGCCTGGGCGGTGAGATGAAAGCCCAATTCAGCCAGGCGTTGGCACCTTGATCGCGGGGTGGAGCAGCCCGGTAGCTCGTCAGGCTCATAACCTGAAGGTCACAGGTTCAAATCCTGTCCCCGCAACCACTTTCCTTTCCAAAGCCAGCTGACGTTAAGCTCGGTAGTCCACGTTTCGGTGAGAGCGTCGAACGGTCCTACGATGATGTTGATCTCATTCGTGCTCGTCACCTTGATAGATCCACATCGGCTCGGTTCGCCCTGCTCGCACAAAGCCCATCTCTTCATAGAACTTAATCGCCTTGCCATCAGCAATCAGTGTTTGCTGATGAAAGTGACCGTACTTGGCCTTCATCAGATTCATGATCTCTCGCCCAATACCCAGGCGTTGGTAGCCCGGCAAAACCAATAGATGCGGGTAGTACACAACCAGATGACCGTCCGAGATGGCATTGGCTAACCCGACAAGACGCAAATCATGCCGCGCCGTCACCACGGAATGAGAAGACCGCAGCGCACCTAGTAATTCTTTGGGCTTCTTGGCGGACGACCATCCATTCGCCGAGTACAGCTCAAGGACTTCGGTTTCGCTCAACGTGTCGTCGAAGCTGTACTCGATATTCATATTAGAAGCTATCCACGGACTTGCGAGCGACCAAGATGTAGCTTAACGGAATGGCAACTCCAGCGCTTTCGTTTCGGCTATGATTCGCCGAGATATCGTCTTCGTATTCGTGAAAAGACTGCAGTTGAAGCCCGGAATGAATAAGCTCGTTGAGGATATCTGACAACTTCCAGACAAACCAATACATGGGCTTTGATTCGTAGGTTGATTTACCGACATAGTCGACGCCGTTTGTTTCCTCGTAGGGATCCGCTTTAAAGTAAGGGGCGATGAGCTTCAGAGGGTCTGATTCTTTGTCATCATCAGAAG
>CAWUJC010000010.1:0-15417 GCA_963922355.1 uncultured bacterium
GTGATCAAGCCGTCCGTATCAAAGAGCGTGTAATCGCCGATCCCGAAGCCAGCTTCGGTCAGGAAGGTGAAGTCGGAGAAACCGAGAGCGTCAGCGCCAATGTCGAGCGTGCCGCTGTCCAGAACGATCATGTCGCCGGTCGCACCGAGCTCGAACTCAAAGCCAGCCGCGCCAGAGATGTCCAGCGTGCCGGTGCCGAGGTCCATGTTCAGGGTGCCGATCGAGGAACCCGGGGCCAGGGTGCCCAGGACCGTGATGTCCTCGCTGGCCGTGGCGATGGCGCCAGACCCACCGAGCGTACCGCCGGCTTCCACCGTGTAAGCGCCTTGGCCGGAAGTGCTGCCTTCCACCAAGAGAGTGCCGCCTTCCACCGTGGTTTCACCGGCGTAGGTGTTGTCACCGGAAAGGGTGACGGTGCTGTCACCGCTCTTGGTTAAGGAACCATTACCGGAGATGATGCCGCTCCAGGTCTGCGTCCCGGTGCTGCCACCGACACCCATAATGTCCTGTGCATTGTTGATGTCGATATCGACGCTGGTGGTCAGATTGTCACCAGTGAAGCTAACTTGGGCCGCTCCTACGCCACCGGCACGCAAGAGTTCCAGCTCGTTGCTGCCACCTGCGTTCGTGATGGAGTTGGTGGTCAGCGTGGTCGTCGTGCCACCTGTTGCGCGGACGCGCGACACACCGCCGGTATAGTTCAAGACGATGTCGTTATCGATCGTTGTGCTGGAGGTTACTTCCAGGTTTTTCGTTGAACCGGCACCACCGTTGTAGACGATGTTTCCAGCGCCAAACGAATTACCGTTCGAGATCCGAAGAATGCCACTGTCAATGCGGGTGACTCCGTTGTAGGTGTTGTTTCCACCAAGACTAACGATACCGGATCCGGTCTTACGGATACCCATGACACCGGAAAGATCACCGTTCAGATTGACGGTCATCCGGTTGTTGATGTTCAGAAGATCACCAGCTGCATCGGTCAGGATCATGTCATTGTTGATCGTGAAGCTGCCGACGGCGGGATTGGGGGTGCTATTGAGAATATTATTCGAGCCCGAGCCATCATTGATGGTGATGACACCAGCGCCACCCCAGACAACGTCGCGGGTTTCGGCCTGTAAGGAGATATCACCAAGGGTGATATCGCTACCAATATCAATGGTGGCGGGGAGGGTGCCCGTATTGTTAAAAAGGACACTGGCTTGGACGGCATTAGGCACACCAGCGGACCAGTTGCCAGCGTCGAACCAATCGTCGTTGGCCGCGCCGCCGGTCCAAGTGCTTTGGGCAGAAGCGGGCAGGGTTACCGCGCAGAGGGCCGTGGCGGCCAGCAGGGCGGTGAGAGGTGAGGTTTGTTTCATTGAGTTAGACTCCGTGTGTTGGGGTTGAGGTGTTGAATGATTGCAGCCTGATTAAAGAAGCTGCGCCCGTTTCCCACAACGGAACCGTCTGTTAACAGGTTAAACAACTTTATCGCTGTTTAAGCGACTGGCCCACGTTCAGGGCCAGCGAGTCGATCTCACCCAAGCCGGGTTCAGACTTTCGAGCGGCGGAAAAGCAGGAGGCCCAAGCCTCCCAAGAGGAGAATGCCGCTGGTGGGCTCGGGGATGGGCGTGTTCGAGACGGTGAGGCGCAGCACGTCATCGAAGTCCACGGTGGTGACTTCAATCGTGCTGAGGTAGCCGCCCACGTTACCCGTGTCCTGGACGATGGTGCCGAGGATGTCCGCATTATCGAGGTAGAAGAGGTCGTAGGTGTTGCCCGGGGCGAAGCCTGCCACCGTCACGAACTCGAATTGCTCGATCGAGAAGGCGTCGCCCAGATCGAAGTTAAAGGTGCCGGAGACCAGTTGGTCGGAGCTGCCGTTGGCCCCCAGCTCGAAGGTGAATTCGGCGGAAGAGAGGTCGAGGTCGAAGTTCGTGGGGGCCCCGGAGGCCTCAATCGCCAGCGCGCCAATGCTGTTGCCCGGCGCGATTTCTCCGTCCAGCACCAGCTTGGAGGCATCATCGGCCTGGACTTCGCCATCGCCCGCGAGGGTGCTGTCCGCGTCCAAGTTAAGCTGCGTGTTGACCAGTAAGCCGCCGTTCACAGTCAAGGTGACCCCGTTGACGTTGACCTGGTTGACGATGGTTCCGACGGCGGTGTTCGTCGTCGTGCCGCCGTTGAGGTTGAGCGTCTGGATCGTCCCGCTGCTCCCGCCCAGATTTGCCGTGCCGCTGTTGACGTCCAGTTTATTGAGACTGAGGAAATCCGCCGTGAAGTTGAGCGTCCCGCCGTTCACTTCAATCGTCTCCAAGGCCACCCCCGAGTCGGCCCCGGTCACGTTCAGCGTCCCACTATTGACTTGAGTGAGGGAGATGTCGCTGAGTTTCGCCACGTTGGCGATACCTTCTCCACTCATTTGCAAG
Organism: uncultured bacterium; assembly: GCA_963922355.1. Taxonomy (GTDB): domain Bacteria; phylum Verrucomicrobiota; class Verrucomicrobiia; order Methylacidiphilales; family UBA1321; genus CAWUJC01. The sequence goes on from CAWUJC010000010.1 coordinate 2,412, forward strand.
GTGCCAAAGCCGAGGATAGCGCCGTTGATGTTCTGTGTGCCCGCACTACCGGGATTGAGGCTGAGGATGGTGTCGCTGCCCACGTTCAGGACGGTTTTGCCGTCAGAGACGAGGGCGTTATTCGTGAATTCGATGGTGCCGCCAACACCGTTTACCACGTCGCTTGTCAGCCCGAGTGTCTCCGCGTTGCTCGTGGTGTTATTGATTTTTTCCCCCTCGTAATTGAAGGTCTTGCCTGAGGCGATTTCGATCGTTTTTTCTCCGGCTCCATCTGTGATGACGAGATGATTGTTGAGCGTCACATTATTCGTGACCAAGAGCTTCACGTCGGTGCTGTCGTTTTGGTTGTTAAACGCGATGTCGCCCGTTCCCAGCGGGTTCTTAGCGGTGCCACTAAGCTTGACTGTCCCGACCACGAGCTCGATCTCACCGGTTAATTCGGAGACGCCCGAAAAAACCAAGGCTTGGTCGGAACTCTGGTTGTAAATCTGCAGCCCCATGGGCTGTTGGTTATAGTTGGTGTCGAGCCCGTACAGCACGTTCTCAAAGTTGAGGGAACCCGTCGTGCTGCTATCGATGGAGATGACCAGTTTCTCAAACTCGTCGCTGTATATGTTCACCGGGGTCTGAAAGCGGATGTCGCCGCTGTTCCCGAATACGTCGAGTTCGAGATTCCTCCGAAAACTGAGCGTGAAGGGACTGGGCACGGTCGGGTTACCCACGAAGGTGATGTCATGCGCGACGCCGTTAAACTTCATTTCGCCGAAGTCATAGTAGGTCTTAGGCGGGAATAAGAATTGGGTGTCGACTGTGATCGTCAGATCGCTGGTAAGATTGCTGTCGAAATTGATTACGTCTTCCGAATTATCCGGGATGCTGCCCTTGTCCCAATTCGCCGGATTATTCCACTCATCGTTAAGTCCACCGCCCGTCCAGGTAAAGTCTTCCGCCGACGCCAGCGAAACCGACAGCAGCAAGCAACAAAAGCAGGTGCAGAGCGGGTGATTCATAACTTCGTGAATCATAAGTGATCCAGAGGGTGAGGTACAGGGGATATCGCCTCAAATTGGGCGCGAAGATTTCGTTCGTGCATCGCTGGGCGATTCAGTTAGAGTGCACCGCTCAAGAAAAATACATCTATGTCCGCTGACGAAAAAAACTTAGAAGAGCCCGGCTCTCTGACCGAAACCCCTGCACCGGTTCATCCCGACAACTCGGGTACCCCGGCGGAGCCTACCGCCGAACCGACCCCAACTGAACCTGCGACCGCTTCCGTCGAAACTACCGAAGTTGCTGAAATCTCCGAGGCCCCCGAAGTCGATCCGGCTGCTGAAACCTCCCCCGAAGAAGCGGCGGCTGCCCCAACTGAGGCGGCAGAACCTGCTCCGGCCGACGAGCCGGAGATGTCCTTCGCCGACCTCAACCTCAACGGCTGGATCATGCATGGCGTCCAGAGCATGGGCTTTGCCGATCCCACTCCCATTCAGGCCAAGGCCATCCCGCTCGCCCTCAACGGCATCGACTTGATTGGCGCGAGCCAGACGGGGACCGGCAAAACCGCCGCCTTTAGCCTGCCCATCCTTTCGAAGATGATGCCGTCAAACCCTGGCGCTCCGCGTGCGCTCATTCTCGAGCCGACCCGCGAGCTGGCTAACCAGGTGGAAGAGGCCCTGCGCAACTACGCCCGCTTTACCACCCTGGAAATCCTCACCGTCTACGGTGGCGTCGGCTACGAATCTCAGAAGCGCGAGCTGGCCCAGGGTATCGACATCTTGGTCGCCACCCCCGGGCGTTTGCTGGACCACCTCAGCCGTGGGCAGGTGAAGCTCAATGAGATCGAGTACCTCGTGCTCGACGAAGCCGACCGCATGCTCGACATGGGCTTTATCCCCGACGTGCGGAAAATCATTGGTGCCTGCACGGGCACACCGCGCCAGACCATGCTCTTTTCCGCCACAATGCCGCCGGCCATCGAAAGCTTGGCCACTTGGGCGCTGAAGGACCCCGAAACCGTCGCCATTGGTTCGGGCAACGCCACGGCCAAGACCGTCAGCCATTGCCTTTATCCGGTGGCGGCCGACCAGCGCTTTGAGCTGCTGCACGAACTCCTGGAGCGGACGCACTTCGAGTCCGTTCTCGTCTTTACCCGCACCAAAGTGGATGCCGACTACATTACCTCCCGCCTCAAAAGCGAAGGGCACTCCGTTACCGTGCTGCACTCCGACCGGAGTCAGGGCGAGCGGACGGAAGCGCTCGAAGGCTTCCGCAAGGGCAAGTACGAGGTGCTCGTCGCCACGGACATCGCCAGCCGTGGCCTCGACGTCTCCAGCGTCACCCACGTGATCAACTACAACGTGCCGCAACACGCCGAGGACTACGTCCACCGGATTGGGCGTACCGGTCGCGCCCAGAGCGAGGGCGACGCCTTTACGCTGATGACGGCGGAGGAAGTGGACGACGTGGTTGCCATTGAGCGCTTGATCGGGAAACCGATCGAACGCAAGAAGTTGGAGAACTTTAAGTACACGTTTACCCAGATTCTGGAAGACGGCGGCAAGTCGCTCGTCGGCCAGAAAGTCCGCATGGGTGCCCATCGTGGTGGCTACTCCGCTCGCCGGAACAAGCGTCGCCGCTAGACAGCCAACGTGACGCTGCACCCAGTTTTCTAGGGAAGGTGGAGCTCCTGCTCCGCCACAGAGATTCCCATGGCCCTCACTTCGCCTTGGGCTGGTAGCCGTCGTTGTCCCCAACGACGGGGCGATTGGCTGGTTGGTTAGCCAAAAAAATCATCGCCGCGACCTAGCAGGCTAGATCCTCTCATATTTTCTTTTTCTGCTTAGGAACGGGAAAAATTGCCCACTTGGTCTCTCTAGAAAGGATTAGGCGGGCTGATCATCCACCTTATCTTTCCCCCGGGTGAAATATCCATTGAAAGATTGGGCAGATCAGTCGTACATTAAGGTATGCGGATAACGCGCTCTGAATTCCTTCGCCGAATGGGTATCGGGATCGCTGGCCTTTCTTTGGGCGGCAATGCCTTGGCAAACGCGCCTCGCGCCACGCCAATTGCGATGCCCCAGGTAGAGGTCAATCCGAGTACGACGAAGGCCGTCACCGTCAACGATGGTCCGGGCTTTGGCCGCCGCGTTGCGCTGACCTTTGACGACGGACCAGATCCGAAGAACACGCCGCGTATCCTCAAAGCGTTGCGGGAGCGCAACGTCACCGCCACGTTTTTCATGATTGGTCGTAACGTGACCAACCAGCCTCAGCTCGCCGCCCAGGTTTTGGCCGAAGGGCATGAACTGGCCAACCACTCTTACACTCACCCCAAACTGAGTAGCAAATCCAACTCGCGCGTGCTTTCCGAACTCGAGCGCTGCCAGGAAGCGATCAACACCGCGACGGGGGTGACGCCGGTTTGGTTCCGCCCGCCCTACGGTGCCTGGGCAACCAAGCGGCAGGGCCCGCTTGCCGTGAAAGAATGCCTCGGCGTGGCGATGTGGAGCGTCGACACCATGGACTGGAAATACCGGAATCCTCGTTCCGTGACCAACCGCGCACTGAAGGGCGCTCGCCCCGGTTCGATCATTTTGATGCACGACATCCACCGCTCGACTGCCGACGCCGTTCCCGCCGTGTTGGATGGCCTTCTCGACCGCGGTTACGAAATGACGACGATGTCCGGCTTCCTCGGCCACCCCTACGTTTAGCTCACTTTTCATCGGCGCCTCCTTCGCTTTGACTGTTTAACTGCCCGTCTCTGCCTTGCGGAACGGGCATTTTTTTTGGTCCAGATGGCCTCACCTCCGCTTTGCGCTTTGCCTGGCTGCTTGGGTTGCTAGATTGAAGCTCTTATGCCAACCGCCCAGCTGATTGACGGTAAGGCCATTGCGGCCTCCCTCCACGACGAAACCCGCGCCCGCGTTGAGGCGCTCGCCCCCAAAGGCATCATCCCCGGCCTGACCTTTGTCCGCGTCGGCGAAGATCCCGCCTCCCGCGCCTATGTTGGGATGAAGGAGCGCAAAGCTGGTGAACTGGGCATCAAGTCCGAAACCATCGTTCTGCCCGAAGACACGCCCGAAGCCGAGTTGCTTGACCTGCTGCACAAGCTTAATGCGGATACCAGCGTGCACGGGATCCTCGTCCAAGCGCCGTTGCCCAAGCAGATCAGCGAGACCACGATTTTCAGCACCGTTCTACCGGAAAAAGACGTGGACGGCTTCAACCCGGTCAACGTCGGTAAGCTTCTCCTCGGCGAGGAAGACGGCTTCAAACCCTGCACTCCCGCCGGTGTGCACGAGTTGCTCATCCGCAGCGGGATCGAGACCTCCGGCAAGGAAGTGGCCATCCTCGGTCGCGGTAATATCGTGGGCAAGCCGATGGCGGCGATTCTTCTCCAGAAGGCCAAGCACGCCAACGCGACGGTCACGTTGCTCCATTCCCGTAGCCAAGACATTGCCGAGCACACCCGCCGCGCAGATATCGTGGTGGCGGCGATGGGCTTTGCCCATTTCCTCAAGGCCGACATGGTCAAGCCAGGCGCCACCGTCATCGATGTGGGCGTGAACCGGATCGACGACCCCAGCGCCAAGCGCGGCTATCGGCTCGTCGGTGATGTGGAGTACGACGCCTTGCTCGACGTGGCCGGCCACATCACGCCCAACCCGGGTGGCGTCGGCCCCATGACTATCGCCATGCTGATGAGCAATACGGTCCAGGCTGCGGAAGTGGCGGCAGCCTAAGGTATATCGATCGTGTCTCGCCCAGACACGAAGACCACAAAGGCTTTAGGGAGAAACTGGTGAAAAAATGGCTAAGGATTTGGACCCTGCCCATTTTTTTCATCCTTATCGTCGTCGTAGTTTTCGTTCAGCAATCCATGCTTAGCTATCGGCTCCAAGCAATAGTGAGTGATGGCTTTCATCCAACAGCATCCATCTACACGCGTGAATTTTTGGTTGAGGAAGAACCACAACACTTTTTTGAGACCGTTTGGCTTCTAGGAAACAACGATTCACTTCCCGAGCAGCAGCAATTGACCTATTCCATTGTCCTGGGAGATTTTGCTGCGGCACAAGTCTATGCACCTGATCTATCCGAAAAAGAGATGGAGATGCTTTACCAAGAGTTCGATCTCTTTCTAGAGAAGCTCAAAAAACGTAGCGATCTCACGGAGAACAATCGGAAGTGGATTATTTGGGCTGAAGAAGAAATACGCAATCGAAACGCGCCGTCGTTAATCGACTAACTCTCTGCGGTCTCAGCGATCACTGCGTGAAAAAATTAATCCGTCGGCTTCGCTTCCCGCACGGGCGCACCGCTGCGCCGGGGGGAAATGGCACGGAGCCGGGCAACGACTTTGGGGAAAGTCTCGAGGACGCGCTGGATTTCTTCCTCCGTGTTTTCCGGGCCAAGGCTAAGCGTGACGCTGGCTTGGGCCAGCTTGGGCTCAAGGCCAATGGCAGCAAGGACGGGCGGCACTTTCAGTTGTTTCGACACGCAACCCGCTCCGGCATGGATTTGCAGCCCGGCTAGATCGAGCGCAAGAAGGAGCGCTTCGCCTTCCAAACCGGCTGGGCTGACGTTGAGCTGGTTGGGCAGGCGATGAGGTCCTGGCTCCGGGCCGTTGAGGTGGAGGTCGGGCACCTGCTCGCGCAGCCCCTCCCAGAGCATTTTTTGCAGACGGGCTACATGGGCGATGCGTTGCTCGTGTTCTTTGGCAGCGAGTTCCAGCGCAACTCCCGCGCCGACGATGGCCGGGAGGTTTTCGGTCCCTCCTCGAAGCCCAAACTCCTGTTCACCCCCTACGATTTGCGGAGCAAGGTCGCAACCGGAACGGACGTAGAGAATTCCCACGCCGACGGGCCCGCCGATCCGCTGGGGGCTGACCGATAGCAAATCGACCTCCAGGGCTTGGACGTCAATCGGCAGCCAGCCCGCCACGGCGGTGGCGTCAGAAAAGACAACCCCCTCTTGGGCATGTATGGCCTGGATCAGTCGTTCCCAAGGTTGAATCGTTCCAATGTCGTGGTTAGCCAACTGCATGGCCGCGATGAGCGGGTGTTTATCGCCCTTTTCTTCGCTGAGGTGTCCTAAGGTTTCCTCCGTCAACTTTCCGTCGGCATCAACTGGTAGGATTGTTTTCTTCCAGCCGCGTTGTTCCAGCCAGTCGGCATTTTTCAGAACGGCGGGATGCTCCACCGCGCTGGTCACGAAATGACCCGGGGATTCGCGCTGTTCCAGGGCTTCCGCCGCACCGCGCAGGGCAAGATTGGCGGCCTCGGTCCCGTTGGCGGGAAAGATGATGTTCTCTGGCTTCTTCGCATTCAGGAAACTCGCCACTTGTTCCCGCGCGTGTTGCAGCGCTTGCCGGGCTTTCTGCCCCCGCCGGTGGAGGCTGGAGGCGTTGCCCCATTGCTCGGTCAAGTAGGGGCGCATGGCCTCGAACGCTTCCGGGCGAAGCGGGCTGGCGCTTTGGTGATCGAGGTAAACGGGTGGTGGCATGGCAGATGGTGGAAACCAAACTCCCTTTTGCCGCTGGGAGAGTCAAGGTCTGTTACTCTTTAGAGGCGGGCTGTGTTCTTGCCAAGAATGGCTCGGCTCATTAGAGTGACATCCCTTTGGACGGGTTGCGTCCAAATTCAGCAATATGTTGAGGAATAAGTTTTTACGTCTCTTAGGCTGCGCCGCCCTGGCCAGTGTGGCTTTGGCCAGCCCCGCCCAGGCGCAGAAGAAGAAGGAAAAGGAGAAAATCCCGTACGAGACCTTCGAGCCGGCCAAGTATTTTGTACCCGAAGCGCCGATGAGTGAGGTGTTGGAGGTGGAGATCGAGCCGAAGAAGAAGATCATTTATTTCGGCGATCAGCCGCAGTTCACCGTGACCTTGCGGAATATCTCCGACAAGCCGATCAACCTGGCGGGTGATCTGTTGAGCAACATGGTCTTTAGCCCCCACATGCGGATGGGGTATTACCGCGACGACCAGACTGAGATCAGCGAAAACATCGACTTTGAGGTGCCGGCGGGCCATGAGGTGTTGGCCCCGGGGAGTACGCTGAAGACGGATTTCCCCACGAGCCGGTATTTGGCCCGGACGAAGTACCAGTATCGCCTGAAGCCTGATGCGCTTCTCCCCGGCAAATACAAAGCGTACCTGAATTTTTGGGTACTACACAAAGGGGAGAACACCCGCGCCATTTCCCAGCCGGCGGAATTTTCCATCAAGAGCGACGGCTCGCGCGACGTGAAGATTACCGAAACCATGCAGAAGAACGGCAAGCTCCCCAAGGGCTTTGAGTTTAAGTTGGAGCATGGGCCAAACCAGACCGTCCGCCTCTACGGGGTGAATAAGAGCAGCCAGAATGTTTACCTGGGCAACGATTGGCGTTGGTGGCGGCGCTACCCCGGTAAGTCGGCCACGGTGGATCGAGAAGTGCCCCGGCTCACCCGCCGCGTGGAAGTCAAAGCTGGCTCACGCAAGCTTCTCGCGCAGGAGAAAATTATGGGCGCCTCGTTCAAGGGGACCTATCAGATTCAGTTCCAGTACTACAACGGCATGGGCAAACTGGTCGCCAAGTCCAACCTGGTGAAAAGCCGCAAGTAGACCGCAAGGCCCTCGGCTTATCGCCAAATCGCCTTAAGGCATGAAGGGCAAATCGTTCGGGCGCACCGGGCGGTCGTCAAACTGGTCGTGTACCTTCCATTCCTCTTCCTCGACAATGAAGGGAAGCGTAAACGGGGCGACTTTGGTCCCCGCATGGATGCTGCGCTGGAAGCGCGCTTCGGCATAGCTGCCCGGCTCAAAGAAGAGTAATTCCACGAACTCGTACTCGGCGTTCTGCCCTTGGTCCAGTTTGCGGATCTGCTGGGCAAAAGCGGCTAGGGGCATGCCTTTACCCTCCGCCCGCTGGTGGACACTTTGACTAACCCGAGGCAGCAGGGCGAGGTGCTCACCCTGGGTGGTGCGCTGCGCGAATTCTTTGAGGTCTTGAATCAAGGCTTCCCGTGGATCGACGGGCCAGAGGAAGTAAGTGAGGCCAGCCAGGAGAATCAGGCCGGCAGCCATGAGGAGGTTACGCTTCATCGAGTTGAACAGCTTGGAGGTCGTGGATCTTGTCGCCCAGAAAGCGGCGGGCGAGTTTTTCAAATTGGGGGGAAAGGTCGGTGACGTGGACCCGAACCCGGCCCAATTGGTTGGAGCTAGCGCTACGCAGCAGGTCGTGGCGGGAGAGTTCGCGCTCCAAGGCCAGCGCCATATTTTCGGCGCTGTCGACGAGCGTCACGCCGGGTCCGAGAGCTGCGGCGAGTTGTGGTTTGGCCAGCGGATAATGGGTGCAGGCCAAGACGAGGGTGTCGATCGTCGCAGCCTGCATGGGCTTCAGGTATTCGCTCAGGATTAGGCCGGTGGCCTCGTGGCCCAGCCAATCCTCTTCGATCAAGGGAACCAACAAGGGCGTAGCAGCGGCACGGAGCTGCAGATCGTCGCGCTTGGCCAGCAGGGCGTTCTGATACGCGCGCGAGCTAATCGTACCAGCCGTGCCGATGATGCCGATGTGGCCGTTGCAGGTGGCACTGATGGCGGCTTCTACGCCAGGTTCCACCACGCCGAGCACGGGCAGGTCAAATTCCGCGCGCAGCGTCTTCAGCGCGTGGGCGGTGGCGGTGTTACAGGCTACGACGGCGGCTTTGATCTGGCATTGGCGAAGGAAGCCCAGATCTTCGCGGGCGTAACGCTGGATGGTGGCAGGCGATTTATCGCCGTAGGGAAGGCGAGCCGTATCGCCGAGGTAGACGATTTCTTCGCGGGGAAGGAGTTGGTGAACGGCCCGGGCTACGGTCAGCCCACCCACGCCGGAATCAAAAATCCCGACCGGCAAGTCGGCCCGCTTCATCGTTAATTCGAACCCGGCCGGGTCGAGGTGGCAGGGTAGATGACGGTGGGCGGTTTGCGGTCTTCGCGCTTGGTGTTGATCGGCGGAGCCTTGGAAATAATCGTCGGCTGGGTGCGGATGGAAGGCTGGTTACGCTCCGGGACGGGCGAGGTGAGGCGCCGCGTGGGGGCTTCCATCAGCGCGGCGTAGTTCCGGATGCCGTTGGAGATGAGTTCGGCCAGCTTCTGGCGGTGGGAGGATTTATCCAACAGTTTGGCTTCCCAGGAATTGCTCAAGAAGCCGCCTTCGACCAGAACGGCGGGTTGCTCGGCGGTGCGCAGCACGACGAAGCGGGCACGCTTGACGCCGCGGTCCAGCTCATCCTTGTGATTGTAGATGCGCATCATCTGGCGCTGAATTTCGTGGGCAAGGAGGATGTTGCGGCGGACGGTTTCGTTGCCGGGCTGGCGCTCGTAGTCGGAGCGGCGCAACTTCTTGGAGCTTTGCGACATGGCTCCGGGGGGCGTCAGCGCGAAGGTTTCCAGCCCCTTGGCTTTGCGCTGGGCGGAGTTGAAGTGGAGGCTGACGAAAATGTAGTCCTTGTATTTGGCGGCCCGGCGGGTGCGCTCTCGCAGGCTGACGAAGGTGTCGGTTCGGCGAGTCATGACCACGCGGATGCCGTGTGAGCGGAGAATCTTCTCGATACGGAAGGCGAGGTCCAGCGCGTAGTCTTTTTCGCGCTTACCGCGACGGCTGACGGCTCCCTTGTCAGAACCGCCGTGCCCTGGATCGAGGACGACACCGCGGATCGGCGTACGGTCTTTAATCAAGTGTGGCCGCATGATCGGCTCGAAGAGTTTAATCAGGTCGATCTTGGAGATAAGCCACTCCATCTTCCCGTTGTCCTCGTTTTTGACCTTAGAAGCGGGGAAGGCCATCCAATGGCGGATGCCGTTGAATTCCATGATTCGGCTGTCGCCGTTAAAGGTAATCTTGTACTTCTTGTTTCGGACGGTGGCGTCCTTCACATCGCCCGGATCGCGATACGGAAAGTCGTAAAATTCACAGAAAGTCTTGAGCGTCACGAACTGCTTGCCGTCGACGTCACGTACTTCCCAGCCCGCTTGGACCAGGGAGGGGAGCAGGAGTAGCGCCCAGAGGGCGAGCCAGCGGCAGACGTACCGCGGCTTCAGCACGGCCAAAATTGGTGCTGAACCATGTGTCATAAGAGACTTAACCCAAGATTTTCCACATGCTAATACGATCTGAAGCCAGATGACAAGCATGGAGAAAACCCCGCCGGAGCTGCGGCAACCGCCATGAGGGAGACGATTGCTAGGGCTGGCGTTGTATTTTTTTCTTTGGTAGCGTGAAAACGATGGAAACACAAACGGAATTACGCTACCGCTTCGTGCGCGGTCATGGCAGCGATATTTTCTGGGGCAGCCTGTCCCTTTTCTTCGCTGGAGCGTTCGTCTATTTTTATTTCGCTAACAGCGACAACGAGTTAAGTGCTCGTGAATTGCGCGACCAGAACACCATTCTGACCGAGGAAACCAAGACCCTCAAGCAGCAGGTGGAGAAGCTCCAAGCCTCCGCCTCGGATGTCCGGGTCCTCCTCGAAGCCCGCAATAAAGCCCTACTTCAACAAAAGGCGGACCTCCAGGACCTGACAGCTCGGGCAAAAAATTTATCGGCCGCCCAAGCCCTGTTGAACGAGCGCGACCAGCTCCAGCAGGACATTGCGGTCAGCCTACGTCGTTCGATCCAAGACTATACGGATGTGGACTTTATCTCGGTGGTGAACCGGCAAGGCGACTGGGCGTTGCGGGTGGAGAACTCGGCCCTGTACGTGCCTGGCGAGCTGAAACTGACCGATGATGCGAAAAAGATCCTCGATCAACTAGCCCGGCAGATGACCCCGTTCCTGGAAACGCATGAAATTACGCTGGAAGCCTTTACGGATTCCGATCCCATTACAGGCTCGATGAAGAAGCGCTTTGCCAGCAACACGGAGTTGGCCGCCGCCCGTGCCGAGGTCGTGGCCAAATATCTGGAGAAGGAGGCTGGCCTTGATCCTAATCGCGTGGCCATCGTGGCCCGGGGCGAGCGCCAGCCCGTCTTGCCCAACACGAACAGCGCCAACAAGGCGAAAAACCGCCGCTTGGAGATTTCCCTGCAGTCCCGCCAGAAGATGGCGCCTTCGACCGCAAGCGAACAAAAGAAGGCTGGCCCGGACGCCAGCTAGCCGCCGCTAGCGAACAAGTTTAGGCCGGTAGGAAAAAGGGAAGAGAGCGAGAAAGTTCGATAATGGAGGAGCAGAAACCCAGCCCGAGCGGCTTCCCCAAGCCGGAGCAGCTCAAGGTCATGTGGATGGCGTTGACCGCCCTCTCTTGGGCCTTGATCGCCTCCATTGGCGTCGCTTTTTGTTGGATCATCCTCCAGGCCTTTATCCTGATCTACCCGGTTCTTTTCCCGCTTGGGGTCGCCGCGATTGCGGCCTTCATTCTCGATCCGGCCTTGGTTTGGTTTGAGAAGCGGGGCTTCTCTCGGCCGATTTCCATGCTCTGGGTGCTACTCCTGATGATTGGGGCGATCGCGCTCTGTGTGGTCTTCATTTTCATCCCGTTGATTGAGCAGACCATCCGCCTGTTCAATGAGCTGCCGAGCAACATCCAGACGTACGCCTCGCAGTTTCAAGACTGGGCCAAGCAATGGCTGGAGGACCATCCCGAAGCCAAGGTCTGGTTCAATAACAACATCAACGACATCGTGGCCGAGGTGCCCAAACAAGTGGGCGGCGTCTCTGAATATGTGGCGGAGCCCGTGCAGGCCATCTTCACCTGGTTTGGTCTGGTGCTGGGTTTCCTCTTTGTGCCGATCTATGTGTTCTACTTCCTGATCGAGAAGGAAGGCATCGTCAAGAACTGGAAGCTCTACCTGCCGTTGACCAAGTCCTGGGTGCGCGATGAGCTGGCGGTCGTGATCAGTGAAATCAACTACTACTTGGTCGTCTTCTTCCGTGGGCAGGTCCTGGTTGGCGCGGTGATTGGCGTGCTGACGATGATCGGCCTCAGCGCGATTGGTCTGCCCTACGGCATCCTGATTGGCTTTTTCGCTGGCGTCCTCAGTTTAGTCCCGTACCTGGGGGTGATCAGTACGCTCTTACCGGCCTGCATCATTGCCTTTACCAGTGGCAGCCTGTTCTTCCCAATGATTCCTGGCTGGGGAATGGTCCTCTTGGTCATCGGGGTCTTTTCCGCCGTCCAGACGATTGAGGGCTTCTTTATTACGCCCAAGATCATGGGCGATCGCACCGGCCTGCATCCGCTCACGGTCATCGTCAGTATTTTGATTTGGACGATCCTCTTGCCCGGCCTGCTGGGCCCGATTCTGGCCGTCCCGCTGACCGCGACCCTTCGCGTCTTAATGTACCGCTACGTTTGGCTGCAAGCCTTGCCCGATGACATCGCAGAGAAGCAACTCGCGGAAAAAGAGCAAGAGATCGAAGAGGGCAAGCTCTAGGCCGTGTGACGCCGCCTTTCGGATGGGCCAACGGATCCAAGCTCAGCTTGGCGGCATCCACTCGTAGAGCATGACGTCGCCGATGTCGGACTCCTCGCCACCGAGGGAAGCGTAAAGTTGCCGGGCGGCGTCGTTGTCGCGTTCGGTCAAGCACCAGGCCATGGCGGCCTTCTCCTGCTGACACCAATCCAGAAAGCCTTGGACGAGGCGGCGGCCAATTCCCCGGCGCTGGTGGCTCTCCGCGACTTCGATCTCATACAGCAGCATCATGGAGGCAGGGCGGTCGATGCGCGGTAAGGCGTAAGCAATGAGAAAGCCGATGGGTTCGGCTTGATCCGTCGCCACCAGCAACAGGCTGTCTTCCCGGCTGAGGAGCTTCCCCAAAAAATCGGGCTCCGGCAGCTTACTGCCCAGCTTGAGCAGCTCCACAGCTTGCTGGGCTAGCGCTTGGTCGGTCTGCCCGAGGCGCCGGATCTCTACCCCAGCGGAATCCATGGCCAACGAGACGAAAGGGAACTTAACCGTTACCCTTGTCGCCGTTTTGCAAACGCTGGGGCGGGCTGATCTCGACCTCGATGCCTTCACTGGCAGAGAACTCGGCCAAGGCC
>CAWUJC010000011.1:0-14935 GCA_963922355.1 uncultured bacterium
CTCGCGTTACTTTGGCCCGCAGCCAGTAGCGGGCTTGTATGTCACCGGCTTGGTGCCGAGAAGTCCCGCCAGTCGCGTGGGGCTGCAACCGGGCTTGGTGATCACGGAGATCAACGGCGAGCGCGTGGTCAACACGTTGGACTTGCCGCGCTCCTTGCTCCAGCTCCAGGCGGGGCAAACCGTGGAGATCAAGTTCGTGGAGTTTCGCGAACGCGGCACTTCACTCCTCCGTCGGCCCGGAAGTGTTCGCCTCCAGGCGCAGTAAAGATGTCCTCGCGTGGAGAGAGGCGTGTTTGGTCTTAAAGCGACTTCAACTTGTCGAGAACGGTGTGGTGGTTGCCGCCCGCGATGAAGTTGCCGTTGCTGTCATACAGGGCGAGGCCGGGAATGCCGCGCCCGCAGCGCTGGCGAACGTCATTAAAGAGCTGGCGATCCTGGTAGCGAATAGCCGGCCAGGGCATGTGATAACTCTGCATGTAGTCGCGCATGCCGCCGGCGCTTTTGTCCGCGCTGATGAAGATGAATTCAACGTCCGGTCGCGCCCGGAAATCCAGGTTGTAGAGTCTCGCCAACTTCGGCGTAAACGCACGGCAGGGCGGACACCATTTGGCTGAGTGATAGAAGAGGTAGTATTGCGTTTTCTTCTTTTGCTCGAGCTTAAAGGGGAGGAATTTTTTCCCTCCATCACTGTGAGTGAGCCTGTTTTGCAGCCGCTCAGTCAGCTTGCCTGCTGCGTAGGAGGAGGTGGGCTTGGGTTTGGGCTTTGGCTTGGGAACGGCTTTTTCCCGTCCGTGTTTCTTTTTGTAGGCGGCACGTTCCAGCAGGTCGGTATCTTCGGTAAAGAGGACGGCCGTGCCGCCCGGGACGCGCACATCAAGCGTGCTGCCGGAGACGGCGGCAAGGGGGACCAGCTCGCCTTTTTTTAAATCGCGGAAGCCCTTCGGCTCCAGATTGGCGTCGATGACTTGGACGGTCAGCGGCTTGTTGGTCGCAATCCGGCTGGGCCACAGCTTGCGGTCTTCCACCAGTTGTTCCAGCGTTACCTCCGCGCGGGCCGAGAGAACACACAAGCCAACGGTGGCTAAGGTGCAAAAAAGCGCTCCCCGTAACTTCATGGGGAACAGGTTAGCAAGATGGGGCCGGTATGACCAGCCCGACCTTCTTACATGTTTGGTTCTGGGACGGGGCTCTTGCCGTCAATGGTTTCGATCACTTGCCATTGCTTCTGGATCTGTTTGATCGTGTTGCGCATGGAAGCAATGGAGTTGGGCCCAAGCTGATTGTTGGCCTTGATGATCAGGTTGCAGAGCGTCTTGTAGGATTCGCCCATCGGACGGTTGTTGATCCACTGGTCCGCGGTTTCGGCGGCCTTGTTCCAGGTCGGGATGGACTGGCGGATGTAGTCGATCTGGTTTTCTTTGATGCCCGTTTCGATGTAGTCGCGCGCGTTGAAGACGTAGGTGCCTTGCGAATTGATGTTGTTGGTCACGCGGGCGGTGGTGGTCAGCCATTCCTGGAGCTTGAGGCCATCGACGAGTTGCTTCATTTCGTCGTAAGTCACTTCCGGGAGGCCAGCCTTGTCGCCCGGGGGCGGATCAATCTTCACGCCAAAGCGCGGGGTGGCCTGATATTGGAAGTAAATGGTCTTTCCTTCGTCCGGAGAAAACTTGCCCAGCTTCTTGGCCGGGCCGTTCCACCAGGTACCTTCTTTCGGCTGGATGCCGTGGAGGCCCACCACCGCGATGTTTTCCTCCACCGTGCCGCCGTCGACCTTGCGCTTGCTGCTTAAGAAGCCGCCGGGGGTGAGCTTGGTCACTTCCACGTTCAGGTCAACCGATTCGCCCACCGGGATGGCCGCTTCGTCACCCGCCGCCTTGGCGCTGAGTTGGGCCGCTTTCTCGGCGTAATCGGTGGCGCTAATGTCGAGTTCGGCGATATCACCGTTTTCCATCACCGCCGTCAATTTGTCGCCGGAGATGCCTTGCGGTCGCACCTTGGCGCCTTTCGGCAGAACGGCTTCGCCCGTCTTCTTGCCTTCCGCGTTATGGATCACGACCGTGGCTTGGCGCGTCAGCGTAAGCTCCTTGGGCAGCGAAGCGGGGGCATCGGTTTGAGCGTGCAGGCTGGCCGAGATGGCCAAGCCCAGAAACAGGGCGACAGAGCAGAGCAGGGTCTTCATGGGAGAATCAAGATAGAATAGGTTCCACTTACTTCCATAGCAGGATTTTTGACGTTGGAAATGAGAATTTCGCTTTTATGGCGCTGGAAGCAAACGCGTTGTGGGATTTTAGAGCGATTTTAGGCCGGGTTTTTGACTTTCCGGTCCCAGACAGGGTACTGTTGCCGGATGTCCGCTGCGAAAAAGAAGACCGAGGCCCCGCTGCCCGAAAAGTTCGAAGACGCGATGGAGGAACTCGACTCCATCGTCACCGACATGGAGGAAGCGGAGCTCCCGCTCGATCAATTGATCGAGAAATACGGACGCGGAATGAAGCTGGCCGCCTTCTGTGACGCCAAACTCGGTCAGGCGGAAAAACAGGTGGAAGTCCTCACCTCGGGCACCGCCGTCACTGAGAAAGCGGCCCCAGAGTCGGAATCCGCCGCCCCGGAGCCAGAGGAAGACGGTGAGCGCCCCGGCGAAGCCAGCCTTTTTTGATTTTCTTTTTTGTCCGTAACTGTTTGGATGCCCGTTCCATGTCCCGAATTCTCGATACCATCAATTCGCCCGCCGACCTGAAGGCGGTACCGCTGGACCAACTCGACACCCTGGCTCAGGAGGTGCGCGACACGCTCATTTCCACCTTGGCCAAGACCGGAGGGCACATCGGCCCCAACCTGGGCGTGGTGGAATTAACCATTGCCTTGCACCGCGTTTTCGAGACGCCCAAGGATAAATTCGTGTTCGACGTCAGTCACCAAGCCTACGTCCACAAGCTCTTCACTGGTCGCCGCGAGCGCATCTCCACCATTCGCCAGGCTGATGGCTTGAACGGCTTCATGCTCCGCACTGAAAGCGAGCACGATTGCTACGGCGCCGGTCACGCTGGTACCGCGCTTTCCGCCGCGCTCGGTATGGCCACCGCTCGCGACATGAAGGGCACGGACGAAAACGTCATCGCCCTCTGCGGCGACGCCGCCTTCACCTGCGGCATCACGTACGAAGCGCTCAACAACGCGAGCGAGCACACCAAGAAGCTGATTGTCATCCTGAATGACAACGAGTGGTCGATCGACAAGAACGTCGGTGCCATTGCTAGCTACTTCAATCGCCTCGTCACCAATCCGAAATTCTCTCACGTCCACGATCAGGCCGAGAAGTTCCTCGAAAAGATCGGCGGCAAGAGCGTGGTCAGCCTCGCTCGGAAGGCTGAAGAAGCGGTCAAAGGCATGGTTTGGCCCAGCGTCATCTTTGAGGAACTCGGCTTCACCTATTACGGTCCGATTGACGGGCACGACACCCAGGGCCTGATCAACACCTTTGAATTCCTTAAGGACCAGGAAGGCCCGGTTCTCCTCCACGCCATCACCCAGAAGAGCCGCGGCTTTGAACTGGGGATGTCTTCGCAAAAGAAGTACCACGGCATTGGGCCCAGCACCTTCGATGCTGAGAGCAAGCAGGAGGTTTCCAAGTCGGCCGCTCCGACCTACTCCCAGATTTTTGGCGAAACCATGGTCAAGCTGGCCAACGTCAACAACCGCGTGGTCGCCATCACCGGCGCGATGCCGAACGGCACGATGCTCGACAAATTTCAGCCGCATCATCCGGACAAGTACTTCGACGTCGGTATTGCGGAAGAACATGCCGTCCTCTTCGCGGCGGGGCTCGCGACGCAGGGCATGAAGCCCTTCTGTGCGATTTACTCCACCTTCCTCCAGCGCGCCTTCGACCAGATTGTGCACGACGTCGCGTTGCAGAACCTGAACGTCGTCTTCTGCATGGACCGCGGCGGCCTCTCCGGCGACGACGGCCCGACCCACCACGGACTCTTC
Organism: uncultured bacterium; assembly: GCA_963922355.1. Classification (GTDB taxonomy): domain Bacteria; phylum Verrucomicrobiota; class Verrucomicrobiia; order Methylacidiphilales; family UBA1321; genus CAWUJC01. Next base: position 3,991 of record CAWUJC010000011.1, read on the forward strand.
GACATCAGCTACTTGCGTTGCGTCCCCAACCTCGTGCACATGGTGCCGGCCAACGAAGACGAACTGGCCGACATGCTTTACACCGCCCTCCACCACAACGGGCCGATTGCGATTCGCTACCCGCGTGGCGCCGGTCCGGGCGTTCAAGTGAAGGAGCAGCCCGAGCTGTTGCCGATCGGCAAGGCCGAGGTCCAGAAGCACGGCGGCCAAGTCGCCATCTGGGGCTTGGGTGAGATGCTGCCCATCGCGCACGAAGTGGCCGAGAAGCTGGAAGCTCAGGGTTACTCCTGCGCCGTGATCAACCCCCGCACGGTCAAGCCGCTCGATCGCGGGACGGTGGAATTCTTTGGTCGCGGTTGCGACCTCTTCATCACGCTGGAATGCCACGTCCTCAGCGGCGGCTTTGGCAGTGGCGTGCTGGAAGAGTTAAGCGATCTCGCCATCGAAACGCCGGTGGTGCGCGTTGGTTGGCCCGATCAGTTCATCGAACACGGCAAACCGCCGGCCCTCTTCGAGAAGTACGGCCTCACCGCCGACGCCGCGATTGAGAAGGCCAAGCCCTACTTGGACAAGATCACACCCGAAGGCGAAGCCAAGGAAAAGTCGTCCAGCGAGCAGGTGGCCTAACCGCCACCGAAAGAGGCACCATGCCTGGCCTGAGTACCGCCTTCCAACGCTTGGGCCAGACCCTGTACTACGCCAATCCCTTCAAGCGCCGGAAGATCCAGCGTAAGATGACGGATCAGGCTCGGGTCGAACGGGTACTCAAAAAAATCCGGCCGGAGTACGTCGAGCGGATCGACATTACCAAAAGCTGTCCGGACAACGCCGACTTCACGCCGGTCCCGGATGCTGGGCAGATCCGCGACGGTTGGATCACCATGCACAATGGCTTGGAGGTCGCGGCCTTTAGTTACTATCAGGAGTTGGGGATGCACCTGCTCCACCAAAATGCCGGCATCCACGAGCCGCAGGAGGAGAAGATCTTCCGCGACGTCCTGCCGCTGATCAAGCCGGGGGGCACGATGCTCGAACTCGGTGCGTATTGGGGTTTCTACTCCCTCTGGTTCGATCAGGAAGTGCCGAACGCCACGTGCTACCTCGTCGAGCCACTCATGGAGAATTTGATCTGCGGGAAGATGCACTATGCTCGCGCCGGCCGTCTCGCTGAATTTCGCCAAGCCTTCATCGCCGGGGAGACCAAAACCGACGACGTCATCCCGACTTGGCATGTGGATGGCATGCTCGAGCGCGAGGGCATCGACCACCTCGCCATCCTCCACGCCGATATCCAGGGCTTTGAAACCGAAATGCTTCAGGGCGCGGAAAAAACGTTGAGCGAGCGCAAGGCCGACTTCGTCTTCGTTTCCACCCACGGTAACATGGAGCCGGACCGTCATTCCGCCTGCGAAAAGATTCTCGCCGACCACGGGTACCGCATCCTCACCTCGGTCCGGCCGGAAGAGAGTTATTCCTTTGATGGCATCCTGGTTGCGGCCTCGCCGCTGCTGGACAAAGTGCCGGACACCCAGGTTTCCAAGCGTCCGGTTGAACCTTCCTGAGGCACGAGGCTTGCCCCGGCAGACGGAATCCGTAGACTGCGCTTCTATGAAAATTGTTGTGGCGTATTCGGGAGGCTTGGATACCTCCATCATTCTCAAGTGGTTGCAGGAACAGTATGACGCGGACTGTGTGGCTTTTTGTGCCGACGTTGGTCAGGAAGAGGAACTCGACGGGCTGGAAGCCAAGGCGCTCAGCACCGGCGCGAGCAAATGCTACATCGATGACCTGACCGAGGAATTCGCCCGCGACTTTATTTACCCGATGATGCGGGCCAACGCGCTGTACGAAGGCCAGTACTTCCTGGGGACGAGTATCGCGCGGCCGCTTATCGCCAAGCGGATGGTGGAAATTGCCAAGAAGGAGCGCGCTCATGCCGTCGCCCACGGCGCTACCGGCAAGGGCAATGACCAAGTGCGCTTTGAGCTGACCTTTGCCGCCCTGGCTCCGCAGTTACAGATCATCGCCCCGTGGCGGGAGTGGGACTTCAAGGGGCGCACCGACCTGATGAAGTTCGCCAAGCAGCACGGCATCCCCGTCCCGGTCACGGCCAAGAAGCCCTTCAGCACCGACCGCAACATGTTGCACATCAGCTTCGAAGCTGGCGTGCTGGAAGACCCGTGGGCCTCGCCGCCCAAGGATACGCACGTCATGGCGGTGCCGGTGGAAAAAGCGCCGAACAAGCCGGAGGAAATCATTCTCGAATTCCTCAACGGGGACTGCACCGCAGTGAACGGGAAGAAGCTGACTCCGGCTGGGGTGTTACGCGAGCTGAACCGCCTGGGCGGCAAGCACGGCGTGGGCCGCGTTGATTTGGTCGAAAACCGCTTCGTCGGGATGAAGTCCCGCGGCGTGTACGAGACCCCGGGCGGCGCGATTCTCCATCACGCGCACAAGCAGATCGAGACGATCACGATGGATCGCGAGGTCGAGCACGTGCGCGATGGCTTCATCGCCAAGTACGGTGAGCTGGTCTACAACGGCTTCTGGTACGCGCCGGAGCGCGAAATGCTCCAGGCGGCGATTGACCAGAGCCAAGAGGGCGTCACCGGCGAGGTCCGCCTCAAGCTCTACAAGGGCGGTATCCACACCATGGGCCGCCGGAGCCCGGTCAGCCTGTACAGCCCGGAAGTTGCCTCAATGGAAGACGACGCCGGCGCTTACAATCAGGCTGACGCCGGGGGCTTCATTCGCCTCCAGGGGCTGCGCTTACGTACCCGCGCGGCCATGCTCCAGGACGCGAAGAAGAAGCCCTCGAAGAAAAAGAAGAAGTAAAGCGACTTGGTTAGAAATGAATTAATGATCCGACGCAACCCCAGGTTGTCGTCGAAGGAGGGTAGGGCGGGCTGTCCCTAGCCCGCCGCTAATCTTGGTGTGAACTGCTGATCTGGGCCCGTCGTTGAGGACAACGACGGCTACCAGCCCAACATTCTCTTACGCGTCCAGCTCTTTGAGGACGAGCTTCACATTCTCGGCCGGTTTTACCTTCCGCCAGATGGCCTGGACCTTGCCGTCCGGGCCGATGAGAAAGCAACTGCGTTCGGTGCCCATGTACTTGCGCCCGTACATGCTTTTCTCTACCCAGACGCCGTAGGCATCGACGATCTTCTTGTCCTCGTCGGCGATGAGCGGGTAGGGCAGATCAAACTTGGCGGCAAATTTCTCGTGGCTGGCCACGGGGTCGACGCTGATGCCAACCACGGCGACACCCTTTTCGGTCAGGTCGGCGTAGCTGTCGCGAAAGCTGCAGGCTTGCTTGGTACAGCCGGGGGTGTCGTCTTTCGGGTAGAAGAAGAGGGCCACATGTTGGCCTTTGAAGTCGCCCAGTTTGACGGTGCTGCCGTCCTGGGTTTTGCCGGAGAAATTGGGGGCTTTTTTGCCTACGGTTACGTCACTCATGGCGGCTAAGGTAAGCCGCCTTCCCTGAAACGCAACTACGCTTAGCTCTTTTTCGGCAGGGGCGGCGGATCGTCGTTTTTTACTTTTTGCGGCAAGGCCGGCGGGTGGTCATCGGCATTGTCTTGGGGCAAGGGAGGAGGTGTGTCGTCACCGCTGGCCGCTTGGCTTTCGGTGGGGAGCGGGGGTGGCGCGTCTTCTTCGCTTTTACTCGGGAGGGCAGGCGGAAGCTCGTCGGCAGACTCCGGCAGCGGTGGAGGTGCGTCTTCCGCCTTCGTCTCTTCTCGTTCCTTTTGAGGAAGCGCCGGGGGTGCTTCTTCTTGCTCGTCCTCCTCGTTGGTCTCGAGGGCGCTTTCTTCTTGCGGGAGTGCGGGGGGCAGTTCTTCGACCTGGACTTCGGCTTTTTCAGCTTTCGCTTGTTTCTTCTCAGGTTCGCCAGCTGGCCCATCTAGCTCAGTTGGCAAGGGCGGGGGCGCGTCTTCTGGCTCTGGCTTGTCGTTGCTCTCCGCTTCCTGGCCGGGGTAATTCGGGTTCTTTTTCGTCACGCGATCAAGGAGGAGCTGCAGGCTCTTGAGGCGCAGGTTCATTTGATCCGACGGTAGTTGCTTGTCGTTCTTGGCCACAACCGAAGGCCAGTTTTTCTCCAGCCAAGCACGGCCTTGGCGTTCCAATTGCCAGAACCAGCCAAACTTCCGGCCCATGAGGGTCAGCGCCAAACCGGCGAAGAGCACCGGACCGAGCCAAGCAGCCAGGAAGGGGTGCAGGCGGTTGCCGCGGCCCAGCGCGAGGAAGAACTCCATCACGAAGACGAAGGCCAGGAGCAAGAAAATGGCGTTAAAGACCCCGGCGGCGGCGCCGGTCCGGCGGTCGGTGGTGATGCCCATCGTGAGCGCGAAGAGCAGTAGTACAAAGATCGATGCGGGGAAAGCGATCAGGTAGTGCAACTGGGTATTGTACTGCGCGAGCTTGGCGGGCGGGAGGTAATTGGACTCCCACTGGAAGCGCACCAACTCGTCGAGGGTCAGCTCGCCGGGTTCGGCCTGGACATAGGCCAGGGTGATGGCCGGGGTGGATAGCTCCGGCACGTCCAGCGTCTCAAAGGCGGATTGGCGCGGCACGTCCTTACCTTCCTCGAACTCAAACTTCCGCCCGTTGCGCAGGCGCCAGAATTCGCCGGTGTAAACCGCTTCGTTGGCGACATACTTGACCTTGTCCGTCTTGTCCATGCCGCGCAGCAGCACGTCGATGTCCTTGGCTTGGTTGGTTTTCTCGTTCAGCACCTTGATGTGCCAGATGTGGTGGAAGACCGGGTCGACAAAGATCACGTTACGGGCCACGTCTTGGGTTTTGCCGCCGGTGCGTAGCTCGTCCATGATCTGCGCGCGGGTCGCGTCGGACTGCGTGGCTGGCCAGCCCATGACGGCAAAGAGGAAAACCGCGCAGACGGTGGCGACGACGATGAAGGGGAGGAAAAGCGTCACCGGGCCCATGCCGCCTGCTTGGAGGGCGGTCAACTCACTGCGACGGCTGAGGGTGAGCAGGGCGTAAAGCGTGGCAAAGAGCACCGAGACCGGCAACATGTTGGGCATGATGGAGGGAATCAGCGCGATGTAATATTTGAGGATGACATCCCAACTGGCGTTGTGTTCATTGAATTCCTCCAGCGAGCCGAAGAGATCGACGATGATGAGGAGTGCCATCATGGCCACGACGCAGAACGCCAGTGGTTTCAGCATTTCAATCAGCAGATAACGGAAATAAATCTTCATCGCTTTCGCGCAAACTCCCCTTATACCCTTTTACTTACACATGAGCACCGAGGAAATCGTCCAAAGTCAGTATCAGGAACTATGCCGGGTTGTCGAGGCCAGTAAAGCCGACATCACGTTGGTTGCAAAAATGGCAGACGTCGTTCTGGAAGCCCTGCAGAACGGGCGCAAGGTGCTGGCTGCTGGGAATGGCGGCAGCGCCGCCGATGCTCTCCACATGGTAGAGGAGCTGGTCGGGCGCTATAAAGGTAATCGCCGCTCTCTCCCGGCCATCAGCCTGGCCGCCGACGTCACAACGCTGACCTGCATCGCCAATGATTTTGGCTACGATCAAGTATTTGCTCGTCAGATTCAGAGTCTGGGGCAGGAAGGCGACGTCTTTGTCGGCTACTCCACCAGCGGTAATTCGGCCAATATAATCGAGGCGGTAAAAGTCGCTAAAGCCAAGGGCCTGAAGACGTTACTCTTCTTGGGTAAGACCGGTGGTGAGCTCAAAGGTGAGGGTGATCTGGAGTGGATTGTCTCGCATTCAGATTCGGAGCGCATCCAGGAGATGCACGGGTGGTCCATGCACGCGATCCTGGAGGTCGTGGAGCAGGCTTATCCCGTTGAGGAATAGATTTTTGTAACAACAGGGTAGCATTTTACGGAGCTTTCCATAATATTCCCGCTCGGGATGAAACAACTACTCTTTGGCATCATCTGTCTCCTGGTCTTCGGTACCATCATTGCGGTGGGGCAGTATTATAATGATCAGGAAGTGGACGCGACCTTTGCCGAGGCGCAGAAGCGGGTCGATACCTTCCCGGATTTGCCAACCATTGATACGAGCGCGCTCATTCCGAAGGATTTGATCGACGCCGAGTTGACCAAGATTCGCGAGACGGAAGAGCGAGTGAACGCCGAGGCTGCTCAAGCCGCCGAACAGGCACAAGCCGCAGCCGATAAGCTGGCCCAGCAAAAGGCCAAAGAAGAGGCGGCGAAAAAAGTGTTGGAGGGGCGCCCCATTCCAAGTCTGGGCCAAGCTGCCGAGACCGCTCAAACCACCGCGAAGAACGCCTCGGAAAGTACGGATGACTTCTTTGCCGAGTTCATGGACGACGCGGACAAGAAAACGACCGCCGCTACGAACACGGCCGCCAACACGGTGACCGAGACGACGACCAGCGTCACGGAGTCCATCAACAACGTAACCGGCACCGCGACGGAAACAGTGCAAGCGGCTGAGGAAACCGTCGCTGCCGTCCCCGTGATGGTGAAAGAGCAGATTCAAATGGACGAGGACGGCTTGCCGATCGCGCCGGTCAAGGTGGCTATGGCCAATACGACGGAGGCGGCAAATGCTGTCACGGATACGCTGGGAGCGGCAACGGCTGTTGCCGCTGAGTTGCCGACGATGGCCGCTCGCACTCTCGGGCCCAAGGTTGTCGTCATCGGCTACCATCAGTTTGCCAGCGGCAGCGAGTGGGGTAAGAGCAGCCACGTCACGCCAGAGTCCGTCCTGAAGCGCCACTTGCAGATCATCAAGGAATCGGGCTACGAAGTGATTCCGCTCGCGCAGTTGCTGGATTCCCTTAAGACCGGCGCGCCGCTCCCGCCTAAAGCCGCTGTCTTGACCATCGACAACGGCTTCAATAATGCGCTGAAAATCGCCAAGCCAAACTTTGACGAATACGAGTATCCGTGGACGTTCTTCGTCTTCACCAAGTTGGTTTCCACCGGGGCGACCGGTGCCACTTGGGATGAGCTGCTGGTCGATATTCAGGACGGGAACTTCGACGTCCAGAGCCAGACCAAGAGCCACAACTTCCTCACCCGCCGCAAGGGGCGCGACGACAAGCACTACGCCGAGTTCCTCCAAAAAGAACTGGATGATTCAAAGAACACGATCGAGCAGCGCCTCAATCAGCCGGTGACGTCGCTGGCCTATCCCTTTGGCAACTACAACGATGAGATCATTGCCAAGGCCCAGGAATACGGCTACGAGGCCATGTTTACCATTGTGCCGCAGTTCGTGGATTTCAGTAAAGGTCCGGCAGGCATGACGGCGATCCCGCGTTTTATTGTGACCAAGGAATCTGCCGATTACCTGGAATCTTTCCTGAGCGATCACGCCATGGCAGCGACCTCGATCACCCCGCGTCCCGGTTCGGTGGATGAAACGGCGCGGCCGGAAATTAAGCTGACGCTGGTCCCCACGGTGAAGCTCGATCCCAGCACGGTGGCGGGCTCGATCTCCGGGGTGAGTGATGTCGACGTCACCTACGATGAAGCGAGCCACACCGTCACGCTGAAGCCGAAGAGCGACCTCAGTACCCGCGCGGTGCGCGTGCAGGTCAACGCTAAGACCCCGGAAGGTCAGGACACCGGCCTCTCCTGGTACTACTATTACGGTCCGAAGCTGATGCCGACGGAGTAGGCTCTAGATGAGTAATCACGATTCTTCTTTGGTGCGCTTGGCCGTCGAAGAAGCGGCTTTGCTCAAACGTTTAGCTTTAAGCGTAGAGGATGGAGATTCTTTTCGGCGGCTTGTGCTCTCCAAGACGGAGTCTGTATCCGCCTCAGGTGGACGATCTTTAGAGTTCGAGCTGACCCCGGCGGAAAGGGAAATCATCGTCGATTGGTTATCAGACGAGTTTTGTGAGAAAGGCTTGCGGAGGGATGATGAACCCAATGCCTATGGGATAGCGTTGGATGATTTGATCGACTCCATTAGACGGGAGTGAGGCGCTCTGGGACAGAGTTCCCTACACTGTAATCGCGAAACGAATCGGAGGGGGGGACCAAGTGGGATGCCGCAGAACAATGCGGTGCAGCGTCACGCTGCTTAGAGTTCCTTTTCTAAGAGTTGCCGGGCGGCAGCGACGTCTGCTTGGATTTGCGCTTGGAGGGCGCGGGGGCCGTCGAATTTTTTCTCCTCTCGCAAAAACTGGAAGGCCGACAGCTCCACCAAGTGACCGTAGAGGTCGCCGTCGTAGTCGAGCAAATGGGCTTCCACGGAGGTGTCTTGGCCATCAAAAGTCGGGCGGGTGCCGATATTGACGACAGCGGGTAGCACATGGACATCGAATTTGGCTAGGCAGGCGTAGACGCCACCGGGAGGGACGAGCTGCTTGATCTGGCCGAGGTTGGCGGTGCGGAAGCCAATGGAGCGGCCGCGTTGGTCGCCATGTTCGACCAAGCCTTCCAGTGCGTAGGGCCGTCCGAGGAGGCGAGCGGCGGCCTCAAGCTCTCGATCGTGGAGCAGCTTACGGATGCGGGTGCTGCTCACCACCGCGCCATCGTGGACGAAGCTGGGCATTTCGTGGACGGTGAAACCGCGTTCGGCTCCAATTTTTTCCAGGAACTGCGCGTTGCCCTGGCGGTCGTAGCCAAAGACCCAGCGTAGGCCGATACTGATCGAGCGCAGCTCGGGGAAGATGCGGAGGAGTTCGAGGACGAAAGCCTGCGCGCTCAGTTGGCGCGTCTCCGCGTCGAAGGCGGTGGTGTACACTTTACCAGCGCCCATTTGCTTAAGCAGGCGCTCCCGTTGGTGCGGCGTCATCAGGCGAACTGGCGCCCGCTCGGGGGCGATGACTTCGAGCGGATGCGGCTCGAAGGTGATGACGCCGGTATTGTCTGCCGGACGGGCGCTTTGCTCCAGGAGGTTCTGGATGACGGATTGGTGGCCGAGGTGCACGCCGTCAAACACGCCGATGGCCAAGTGCTCGATCTTCGACTGGACCGGCAGAGCGCGCAGGGGCTGGGGAGCGGAGGCGGGCGAGGGCATGGAGCGGAAAAACATCCTTACCAGAAACCGTGACGCAAGCAAACTGAAGGCCGCGACTTTTTGCTGTTTGGATCATCCAGTAAGCCCCCCACGGTCGTTGGCGACAGCTAGGTCTGCTGACGGCTAGGGCTGCCGACTGCTAGGTCCTGCCGACTGCTAGGTCCGGCGTAGGCGGCTGATTTCCGGCAGCGTGAGGATGCGGGGTTTGAGTGTCTCGGCGTCGCGGGTGTTCTGCAACTCTTCCCAGCCGATGGCGTGCTCCAGGCTGAAGTTGCCGCTCTGGGTGCGCTCAAGCTGGATGAGGTGGGCGCCGCAGCCGAGGTCCTGGCCGATGTCGTGGGAGTACGTGCGGACGTAGAAACCCTTGCTGCATTCGATCTCGAAGGCGATCTCCGGCAGCTCCACCCGATGTAAGACGTAGCGCAGAATGTGGACCAGACGCGGTTCGCGCTCCACCGTCTTGCCCTTGCGGGCCAGCTTGTAGAGCGGGACGCCGTCTTTCTTCAGGGCCGAGACCATCGGCGGCGTCTGGTAGAAATCACCGGTGTACTTTTTGAAGGCGGAGTCGATCTGCTCCTGGCTCAATTCCGGGACCGGTTTCTCGGCCACGACTTGGCCGTCAGAATCCTGGGAGTCGGTCTCAACGCCCAGCTTCATGGTTCCGGCGTAAATTTTATCTTCGCTCATCAGGAGGTCCTGGAGCTTGGTCGCCTTGCCGATCACGAGCATGAGCAGGCCGGTGGCCAGTGGGTCGAGCGTGCCGCAGTGGCCGACTTTCTTGAAACCAAAGCGGCGCCGCACGAAGTCGACAATATCGTGCGAGGTGCAGCCGGTGGGTTTGTTGACCAGGAGGAGTCCGTCGATGGGGGCTTGCATAAGGGTAAGGGGAAAAGGGCGGAAAATATAGAATGGCCTAGGCTTGCTTGGCAAGGATTGCTTCAACTCGCGTTGCGGGCTTGCCGTTTGGCTTCGACCGGTGCAGCTTGAGGAAATCCGCCGCCTGCCATGAGTCTTAGCGCCACCGACCGTAAACTGATTCGCACCAAAGACGCCCCGGAAGCCATTGGGCCTTACTCCCAGGCCGTGGCGGTGGGCGACTTTGTCTTTCTCTCCGGCCAAATTCCGCTCGACCCGGCCACAGGCGAATTCGTGCCCGGCGGCGTGGCCGAGCAGACCGAGCAGGTCATCCTCAATCTCAAGGCCGTGCTCCACTCCAACAACATGTCGCTTTCCTCGATCGTGAAGACCACGGTCTTTCTCGCCGATATGGGAGAGTTTGCCGTCATGAACGAGGTCTACGAAAAATATTTCAGCGCCATCCTGCCCGCTCGCGCGACCGTAGAAGTCTCGGGCCTGCCCAAAGGCGCGTTGGTGGAAATTGAAGCCGTCGCCGTGGTGGTCACCTAACCCTCAGATACTCTTATGGAAGCCCTCGAAGCCTTTCGCAAAACCGGCGCCCTCTTGGAAGGGCATTTCGTTCTCCGCAGCGGCCTGCACAGCCGCCAATTTTTCCAGTGCGCTCGCGTGCTGCAGCACCCGGCCATCGCCTCGGAGTTGATGGCGCAGCTGGCCGATAAGGTTCGCGACGACGAGCTGGAGTATAACCACATCGTCTCGCCCGCCATGGGCGGCATCCTGGTTGGGCAGGACTTGGCCCGCCACCTGAAATGCGAGCACATCTTTGCCGAAAAGCAGGAGGGCAAGTTGGTCATCCGCCGCTTTGAGGTGGAGCCCGGTAGTCGCTACTTAGTGGCCGAAGACGTGGTCACCACCGGCAGCGCGGTGCGCGAGACAATGAAGCTCATCACCGACGCGGGCGGCATCGTCGCGGGCGTGGCGGTGATCGTGGATCGCAGCGGCGGCAATCCGGTCGACTTCGGCTGCCCGCTCTACAGCCTCCTGCGGATGACGGTAGAAACCTTCCCGCCGGACCAACTCCCGGCCGACCTGG
>CAWUJC010000012.1:0-14623 GCA_963922355.1 uncultured bacterium
GCTACTGGAACAGTTTACGGAAGCGACTGGAATCCAGGTCAACGTGGTGAAGGCAAAAGCCGATGAGCTCATCGAGCGCCTCAAAGCTGAAGGGGATCAGAGCCAAGCTGACCTCTTTCTCACCGTGGACGCTGGCCGGATGGGCCGCGCCCAAGAAGCTGGGCTGTTGCAATCGGTGGAAAGTGAAGCACTCACTTCCCAGGTTCCGGAAGGTTACCGCGATCCCGAGGGGCAGTGGTTTGGGTTGACCAAGCGCGGTCGCGTTTTTGTCTATGCCAAGGACCGCGTGCAGCCGGAGGAACTCACCACCTACGAAGCTTTGGTTGATCCGAAGTGGAAGGGGCGCATCCTCGTGCGCAGCAGTACCAATAAATACAACCAAGCGATGGTTGCCAGCCTGATTAAGGCCAACGGAGTGGAAGCCACCGAAGCATGGGCCAAGGGGCTGGTGGCAAATCTGGCCCGCGAGCCCAAGGGCAACGACCGTGACCAAATGCGAGCGGTGGCCGCCGGTGAAGGCGATGTCGCTATCGTGAACACGTATTACCTGGGCCTTCTGGCCGGGGGGAACGAGGCCGATCAGGCTGTGGCGGAACAGCTCGCCATCGTCTTCCCCAATCAGGAGGACCGTGGCACCCACGTCAATCTTAGCTCGGCCGCGGTAACCAAGAATGCGCCGAACAAGGAGAACGCGATCAAGTTGCTTGAATTCTTGACCGCTCCCGCAGCGCAGCAGCAGTTTACCGAGGCCAACTACGAATACCCGATTAACCCGGCGGTGCCGCCGGTTGGGTTGGTGCAAAGCTGGGGTACTTTTAAGGAAGAGCCCGTCGATGCGGCTGCCATTGGCCAGAACGAAGATGAGGCCCTGAAATTGGGCGACCGTGCAGGCTGGCGGTGAGTGAAGCGATGGCCATCTCCTGGGGCCACCGTGCCGTGGCGAGGCAGCCATTGGCTCGCTGGCCCTGGTTGTTTTGGCCGTTGCTTGGCACGTTGGCAGTTGGCGTTCCGTTGGTTGCCATCGCTTCCAGTTGGTGGGGGCCGACACCGGAGAGCTGGTCCCACATTTTTGAGTATCTCCTCGCTCGCTACGTCCTCAACACCATGGGGGTGGTGATGGGAGTGGGCGCGCTCAGCATCCTGATTGGCCTGCTGCCGGCTTGGTTGGTGGCGGGGTATGATTTTCCCGGCCGGAGTTGGTTGCAATGGGCCTTGGTTTTGCCCCTCGCGTTTCCGGCTTACATCCTGGCGCTCGTCTACGCCAACTTGCTCGATAGCGCCGGGCCGGTGCAGCAAGCCGTCCGTTGGCTGGGAGGCTATGCGACGGCTCGGGAGTACTGGTTTCCACAAATCCTCAGCCTGCCCGGTGTGGTCATGATTCTGTCGCTGGCGCTGTACCCTTACGTCTACTTGATTTGCCGCCCGGTCCTGGGGGCCTCCACCCGGCAGTTTTGCGAAGCGGCCCAGCTTCTGGGCCACGGTCCCTGGTCGCGCTTTTGGCGAATTGAGCTGCCGCTGGCGTATCCGGCCATTGCGGCGGGGGCCACGCTTTGCATGCTCGAGGCGCTGGCCGATTACGGCAGCGTGTTCTACTACGGCGTTGATACCTTTACGGTTGGGATCTACCGGACTTGGTTCAACTTGGGCGATCTTGACGCCGCCACCCGACTGGCCAGCTTGATGTTGCTGTTGGTCTTTCTGCTCCTCGCCTCTGAGCGCTGGGTGCGGCGGGGCCGGGCGGAGGGGGGCGCCAATGCGGCGCTGCGTGCACCGAGAAAGTCGTTGAGGGGGGCTCGGGCGTGGGTGGCCTTTGGCTTATGTTGTCTCCCGGTGCTGCTGGGGTTTGCCTTGCCGACCGTTTTGTTGGCACTTTGGGCGGTTGAGGAAGTTGCCGTCATGATCACCCCGGAGTACTGGGCCATGTTGCTGCGGAGCCTCAGTTTGGCCGCGGGCGTGAGTGTGATAGCGGTGGCTCTGGGACTGCTAGCTCGCTATGCGGCTCGAGTGGATCGGACGCGGGCCGCCGGTCTGCTCAATCAGGTGATGACCCTCGGCTACGCCATTCCCGGGGCGGTGGTTTCGGTCGGAATTCTCGTGCCACTGGCCGCCTTTGACCATTGGGTGAACGACCAGAGTGAAGCCTGGTTGGGCTGGAGTACGGGCCTGCTGTTGACCGGCTCACTTTTTGCCTTGGGCTATGCGTACATCGTGCGTTTTTTGGCCGTGGCCTGTCAGGCGATTGACGCGGGTTTGGCGCGCGTTCCGCGGGAGTATGAAGCTGCCTCGAACGCCCTGGGCGAGGCCCCTGGCCGGACGCTACGACGGGTTCATTTACCGCTGCTGCGCGGGAGCCTCTTGGCAGCCCTTATTCTGGTGGCCGTGGATATCCTGAAAGAACTACCTGCGACGTTGATTTTACGCCCCTTCAATTTCGACACATTGGCGACCAAGACCTTCGAATTGGCTGGAGAAGAGCAACTTGCGGCAGCTTCTATTTATGGACTTACCCTGGTGGTATTAGGCTTGATTCCGATTCTTTTCCTCACCCGTTACTTAGATCATGACCATGAGACCACCTCTGCTTGAGATTTGCGGCTTGCGCCAATTCACCCTGGTCGGCGTGGATTTGACCGTGCAGCGCGGTGAAATCCTTGGCCTCCTGGGGAAGAGTGGCAGCGGTAAGACGACGCTGGTGCGCTGCATCAGTGGGGTGCAACAGCCGGAAGCGGGGAGCATTCGCCTGGGGGGGCGACAACTCACGGGTCCGGGCGTTTGCGTGCCACCGGAGCAGCGCGGCGTGGGGTTGGTCTTCCAGCAATTCGCGCTCTTTCCACATTTGACGGCGGCGCAGAACATCGCCTTTGGCTTACGAGGTGGGGCGCGGCGCGAAAAGGCGGAGTTGGTGGCGGAACAGTTAGAGCTTTTCCGCCTGGCAGACCTGGGCGGGCGCTACCCCCATCAGCTCAGCGGTGGCCAGCAACAGCGAGTGGCCTTGGCCCGGGCATTGGCTCCCAAGCCGGAGGTGCTCTTGCTCGACGAGCCCTTTAGCAATTTGGACGAGGCGGTGCGCGAAGAGCTGCGCCACGAATTGCGTGAACTCTTTCGGGTGCGGAACGTCACGGCGGTGATCATTAGCCACGCCAAAAATGATGCCATGGCCACCGCGGATCGAATTGCTTTTCTCAACCACGGCGTAATTGAGCAGATTACGGGGCCACACGACGCCTACCTCCGGCCGCGGACACCTTTTGTCGCGACCTACCTTGGCCCGGCTAATTTACTCGAAGTGGAAGCGGTGGAAGAGGGGGTGGAGACGGACTTTGGTCGGGTTTCTCTTTCCCATTCCTACACCCCCGGGACGAAGGGGACGCTGGTTTTGCGACCGGAGTGGATTCGCCTGACGCGCGAGGCGGATGGCATTCCGGGCCTGGTGCAAACGGTCGAGGCGCTCGGCGCGAGTCGCTTGGCTTGTATTGAGGTGGCTCCAGGGCGGCACCTGCAGGTCGATGTGCCAGCGGCAGAATGCCTGTGTGTGGGGACGCGGATTAAGGTGCAGATTACGCCACCTAGTCTCCATTTGATCGATCCCCAGACCGCGGTGAGAAGTGGGCATGCCTCCTCTTAAATGAGGGCCAAACGAGGCCGGGTTAAGCAGTTTAGTTAACGAGTTCACAAGCTTTCTCGTGATCGGCCTTGAGGGGGAGGGCTTGCGCAGTGTCTAATACAGCGAAGATTGTATTTATATGACTGCCATGCCCTCTTTCTTCCCTGTGTTTCGCTCCTTCGTTGCTTTCGTGGTAACGCTCTTTCTCCTTGTCGGCTGCCAGCCACCGGCCTCCCAAACGGCCGAAGAGAAAATTCAGCCAGCTACGGAAAAAAAAGCACCGCCGGTCGCCGTTACTGAACCTGAAGTGAAGAAACCGGAGCCGCCTGCTCCCGTCGAAAAACCGCCGGTGACCACGCGCCAAGGGGGAACGCCGAATATGCCTCTGCCTCCGGCCGAAGAAATTGTCGTGACCAAGAAGCCGGGCGATCCGGGTGCCATCCCATCGCCGGATTCGTTGATCCCCTTCCGTTCGTCCTGGATTTATCCCACGATTTTGAATAACCGTCCGGCCGACGGTTTGGAAAGCCCGGTCAACCCGCCCCGTTTCTCCTGGGCCTATGTGCCGGAGATTGTGCCGGACGATGCCGATGCGATTGATCCGACGGTCTTCACGTTCCAGCTTTCCAAGAGCGACAGCTTCTTTGAGCCGGAGATCGAGGTCATTGACACGCCGTACAACTTCTACAATGCCCTCCCGGTGTTGGAAGACGGAACGTGGTATTGGCGAGTGGGTTATGGAAAAGCGCCCCGCCAAAAATGGGGCGAGGTGCGTCGCTTTACCGTGGGGCCAGAGTCCGTCAAGTGGGACCGCACGGTGATCAACCAGGCAGTAGAAAAGCTGGCCGCCCAGGCCCGGCCGCGTTTAGGGCCGAAGGATGGTAACTGGAAGGCCTTCTACCGCGATTTGGAAAAAGATCCACGCACTCAGGACAGCTTACGGCGCTTGAAGCAAGCAGCGGAATACGCGCGAGCTCAGCCCTACTGGAACAACTTCCCGGAGACCGACAATCTGGGGCGGCCGCCGAAAGTGCGCGAAGAAAAGACGCGCTTCATCTTTATGCTCCAGCGCTTGATGAACGCGGCCTATTACTACCGGCTAACGGAGGACGAGCAGTACGCTCCAGCTCTGGATTATATTGTCAAAATGGCTGAGTGGCCACGGGGTGGGCTGCTTTCACCGGAGGCCTTAAGCGGTCACACCAAGATGCCGTCCCAGGCGGCGGAAATCTTCGCGGCGGCGTACGACATGTTCCAAGACAAGCTGACGCCCGAGCAGTTGGACACGCTCAAGGAAGCCGTGCGCTGGCGCTTGCA
Organism: uncultured bacterium; assembly: GCA_963922355.1. Classification (GTDB taxonomy): domain Bacteria; phylum Verrucomicrobiota; class Verrucomicrobiia; order Methylacidiphilales; family UBA1321; genus CAWUJC01. The sequence continues at coordinate 4,922 of CAWUJC010000012.1, forward strand.
CGACATGTACTTTGATCCCAAGAACATCGTCTGGCAGCGCGGGGATGAGAGCATGGTGCGCTTCGGCTTGGCCTACGTGGCGGGCAGCCACCCCTACCAGAATTACGCGTGGACGGTGCCGGCGATCCTCCTCATGGCCGGGGAGATGGAGGAAGCCGACAAGCTGGTTCCCTTGTCCTTGAACTATCTGGCCGGTGTCACCGCCTCGGATGGTCCGGATGAGGGCTACAACGAAGGGCACGGCTACTCGAACGAGAAGGCGGGCACGACGCTCCGCGCGGTCGAGATGACCGACATGCTTTTGCCGGAACTTGAGATGGGCAAGAACCCGATGATCCAAAACTTGGTCGGTTGGTTTGCCTACATGTTCCCGGGAACGGAGCGTCTCCCTTGGGGGGACTCCTGGATGACGACCACCCGCGGCGGGGGCGGCGAAAACATGCGTCGCTTGACCTACCTAACCGAATCACCTTTGGCCAAGTATCTCTGGCAGACACGTGCCAAAGGGAATGTCAGCGACAATCCGATGGGCCTGTACTCCCGTTCCTGGCTCGAGCTGGCAGCCTGGGATCGCTACCAGGACAAGGTGGACGCCATCTCAGACGAAGCGGAATCCGGCGACGTGCTTTTCTTGCCGGAAGCGGGTTGGCTCTTTGTCCAGTCGCAGCCGATCCTGGATCACGAGGATTACAAAGAGGCGGTGGGGCTGCAAATGCAGTTCCGTCCACGTGGTGGCTACAGCCATTCGTTTCCTTCGGACGGCAGCTTTGCCTGGTATGGTTACGGGGAAGACCTAAGCATCGCCGGTGGTTGGCGTTCGTGGGCGAGCTTGGCGTTTTGCCGGAGTCCGATGAGCCAGAACAGCCTGCTGATCAACGGCGAGGGGCACGACGGCATTAATCCATTTGATCCCAAACGGCCTTACACCGCTCGCCCATTGATCTTTGAAGAAGGGGAAAACTATCTCTATTTCGTGGCGGATTTGACGCCCGGCTATCAGCGCTTGGGAGACATCACGCGTGTGCATCGCCATGTGCTCTTTGTGGAGAAGAAGTGGTTTGTCATCTACGACGAACTGGCGCTGCCGATGAAGGAAGACCCGGCGACATTCCACTGGCTCTTTCACGTGTATCAGAACGTGCCGGTCGAGATTCAAGAGGGTGGCATGCCCGGATTCTCGTATGAAATCGGCAAGGTGCGGGCGCAGGTCCAGTTCGCCAACGCGCCCGGGAGCTTGGCGTTGGAGAATCGACCGGGCGAAGAGGGCTACAAGAACCCGATCACCGGTGTGGACCATTATCCGAAGGACATGCAGCGCGCGAAGTCGCGCGGCATCTTCAAGAAGTTCATCAACTATCCGCTGATGGCGAACAACCTGTGGATCAGCAACGCCAAGCCGGAACGGGAGTTTCACTTCCTCGCCGTGTTGAGCGCAGCGAAGAAGCCCGCCCGTTTGCCGAAGGTGACGGCGCAGAGCGACAAGGTCGTGACGATCTCACAAACCGGGGGCGTGCCGATCACCATTTCCTTCGACCCCAACGTGAAGGCTGATTACATGATCGATCCAGCCAAAGCTCGCCAGCACGCCGAAGGAGCACCGCTGGCCGGTGGGGCAAAGTTGGTGCCTTTGGTTCAACGCTAGCTCGGGGCTTAAGCGCAAAAAATAAGAGGTTTAGCTTAGCAGATAAGAAGACGCTGAGCGGTGGGGTTGCTAGCGTTTTTAGTCTAAGCTTTCGGATAAGTTTAGCTCTACCCAACCCCCTCCCTGGCATGAAATTAGGCATCATCAACAGCGCGTTTGCCCAAGCGGGCGTCGACACGAAAACCGGACTCGAACACATCGCCCGCATCGGCTTCGATTGCGTGGACATTTTCACCGAAGCGGAGGGCCTCGACCCGGCGGAAGAGAAGCTGATCCTCGACACTTGCCAGGCGAATAACCTGCCCATCGTTTCTTACTGCGTCGTGGCCATTGGCCTGATCGATTTCAACGATCCGGTTCGTGCCTACCACATTGAGCGCTGCAAGAAGTTCATCGATTTGGCCAAGCGCGCCGAAGCCAAGAACATCCTCCTCGTTCTGGGCGAGTACATCTGGCAGAAGGAAGTCATCCCGCCGGAAGCCCAGTGGCAATGGGCGGTGGAATCCTGCCGTGAGTTGGGTGACTACGCCGACGCCGCAGGCATTGATATCGCCCTGGAACTTGAGCCCTTCCGCCTTTCCCTTCTCAACAACGTCAAGGAGATGAAGCGCTTTATCGACGACTGCAATCACCCCCGGGTGAAGGCGAACATCGATGTGAGCCACCTCGTGCTGGCCGATGTCTCCCCGGCCGAATTGAGCTGCCTCAAGGGGCAGGCTTGTCACGTGCATATTAGCGACTGCGACGGCAAGGTGCACGGAGATTTGCCTCCGGGCCGCGGCGTGGTGAAGTTTGTTCCTTACCTCAATGCGATTCGTGAGTTGGACTTTGATGGCGTTGTGTCGCTCGAATTGGAGTACTCCCCCGATCCTTCGAAAATCGTCGAATGGGTGGAAGAAGCCTACCGCGAAACCGCCGAACGCATGCGCCAGGCCGATCTGCGCGCCTAAACCTTAAGCCACATCTTTAACCGACCATTCCCATGAGTGACGATTACGGCCTTAGTTCTGGAGAAGATACTAAAACCATCGCGCCGCCTCCGGTGGCGTATCAACCTTCGAAGCTGGGGGCCTACAAGCCCAAGATCGGCCTGATCGGTGCCGGTGGCATTACTCAATCTCATCTGAATGCCTACCAGGCCCTTGGTTTGGAGGTGGTGGCGATTGCCGATCCCGACGAAGCGAAAGCCCAGGAACGCCAGAAGGAGTTCTATCCGGACGCGAAGGTCTACACGGACGGTGGGGAGCTGCTTAAACAGGAAGATGTGGAGCTGGTTGACGTGGCGACTCACGTGGATGTTCGCATCGGCTTGGTTGAAGCTGCACTCAACGCCGGTAAGCACGTCCTCAGTCAGAAACCCTTTTGCCTGAAGAAGGAAGACGGGCAACGCTTGGTTGACCTCGCGGCGGCAAAGGGCGTGAAGCTGGCCGTTAACCAGAACGGCCGTTGGGCGCCGCATTTTGCTTATCTGCGCCAAGCAATCGCCGACGGCTTGGTCGGCGACGTGACCTCGGTTGATCTGACCATCAACTTCGACCAGACCTGGATTGCCGATATCCCCGCCTTCAACAACATGCCGCACATGGTGCTGTACGATTTCGCCATCCACTGGTTCGACATCACGCACTGCTTCCTCCGTGGGCATAAGGCCGAAAGCGTCTTCGCTTCCGTCCGCAAGCACGAGGGCCAGAAGTACGATCCCCCGGCGCTGGCTGGCGTGGTGATCAGTTACGAGGATGCACTCGTCACGCTTGGCTTTAACGCCCACACCCTCTGGGGCGCGAACGACAGTGTTACCGTGGTGGGGACGAAGGGCACGATGCACACCGTGGGCCCAAGCTTGAATCAACATCCGACCATGGAACTCTACCTCGACCAAGGCAACTGCACGGTGGACCTGGAAGGCAATTGGTTCCAGCAAGGCTTCCAAGGCACCATGGCGGAATTAATTTCCGCCATCGAGCACGACCGCGTGCCGTACAACAATGCGGCGGATGTCCTGCCCGGCCTCGACCTTTGCTTTGCCGCGATAAAGAGCGCGGACGAGGGCCGCGTGGTCGAACTGTAAACTTGGGGCTTTCTGCAGAAGGGGGGTTGCGTTTGCGCCCCACCTCGCGGATTCTTAGGGCATGATCGAACCTAAGACCGAAGGCCCCTCGCGGGTGGATGCCCGCCAAGCGGCGTTGGATGCCACTGAGATTCGCGCGACCCTGCTGGAGATGGTGAAGGCGCTTCGGGAGCAAAACCTGGAGAAGCTCATGACCTTTTATGTCGAAAGCCCGGAGACGGTAGCGATCGGCAGCTATGGTCAGCCGCTCATTGGTTACGAGACGATCCGGGGAGTCTTCGAAGAAGAGTTCCAAAAGCAAGCTCCCACGGACATGGTGACGATGGGAACGGTCCGCGTTATTAGTTATGGGGACTTTGCCTATTCGACCTCGACGTCGACCCGCTTTGTTAAAGATGAGGAGGGGCGGACTACCCAACAGCCGGGGCGCTATACCACCATCTTGGAGAAACACGACGGCCACTGGAAAGCCATTCACAGCCATTTCTCCGTCCCGCTTAAGTTTGAAGAAACCGGACAGGCCAAGTAGTCGTGAAGACCGGGGAAGAATTGACCATCGAGAAGGTGGTCTTTGGGGGTGATGGTTTGGCTCGGACGGACGAGGGCGTCGTTCTCGTGCCCTGGACGGCGCCGGGTGAACGTGTGCGCGTTCAGTATCAGAAAGCCAAAGGTAAGCGACGGAGCTTTCGGCGGGCCGACCTGCAAGAGGTGATCGAGCCCTCTCGCCATCGGGTACAGCCGCGCTGCCCGCACTACCAAACGTGCGGGGGCTGTCAGTACCAGCATCTGAGCTACCAGGAAGAACTGAAGATCAAGACAGCACAAATCCGCGAAGCTTTTGCTCGCATCGCCAAGATGCCGGAAGCGCCGGTCCGGCCCATCGTGGTTTCGCCTCGCGACTACGGGTACCGGAATCGGATTAGCGTGCATGTTGACGAAAGAGGGCGGATTGGCTTCCACAGTGTGGGCGGTAAATCCTTGGTCGATATCAAGCGCTGTCCCATTGCGATGCCGGAAGTCAACGCGGAGCTCGAAGCGTTGCGTAAAAAGCAACGCGCAGCCGTACAGTGCGGGACGAGGTGGGAGCCGGGACACGCTTCGCTGCGCCATCCAGATTTACCGCCCGGTGGTTTCGCGCAGGCCAATGTCTTTCAGTTGGAGAATCTGCAGAACTTGGTTCGAGCGGTGATCCAACCAGCAGAAGATCAGCCCACTTGGAAGCACTTGGTGGAAGGTTACGCTGGGTTGGGTTTCCTCACGGGGAAGCTCCTCGACCTGGCAGATCAGATCATCGGTATCGAGCTGGACGAACGGTTGAAAGAGGAAGCGGCCACGTGGATCGGAACCCTATCGGAAGCGGACCAAGCAAAAGTCAGGTGGATTGGTGGTTCGGTAGAGTTGGAGTTGGCCGAGGTGTTACTCCCGCTGGAGGCGGCCTCCACCCTTGTCTTGCTCGATCCGCCGCGCGGTGGTTTGCCGGAAGGGGTGACCCAAATGCTGGCACGTTTTCGGCCGCAGAGGTTGGTTTACGTTTCTTGCGATCCCCCGGCCTTGGCGCGCGATACGGCTCGCTTGGCGGAGGCCTATCGGCTGGTGTCGGCGACGCCGCTCGATCTTTTTCCGCGCACCTCTCAAATAGAAGTTGTCGCTCATTTCCAGAGTCTCTAATACTGAAGGCTGGAGATATGAGCGAACCGGAATACTTATTTACTTACGGCACCTTGCGGCGTCAGCACGATCACCCGATGGGCGATTGGCTGTCGACCTTGAGCGAGGATCTCGGCCCGGCCAAAGCCTCAGGCCAGTTGTACCAATTGGGTGAGTACCCGGGTGCGGTGGCGCCTTCAGGCGAAGGGCAGTGGATCATCGGGGATCTCAAGCGCATGCCGCGCCCGAATTTGGTCTGGCCGCGGTTGGACCTGTACGAGGCTTGTGTGCCGGACAACGACGAAGCAAGTCTGTTTGTCCGTAGCCAGGTGGAAGTGTATCCCGAGGGCGATCATCCCCCGGTAACGGCCTGGATTTATTTCTATAACCGCCCGATCGGCAAGTACGCGCTGATCCCCAGCGGAGACTACTTTAATTTGTAGGCCTAGAAGATGGAGGGCGGCTACTTGTTGCCGCCGTCGCAACTATTGTGCTAACACGGCGGAATTAAAATTCTGCCCTCCGTTCATCGTATCGCTACTTGCCTTTGGCCTTATTCACCACGGCGACGAAGTCCTCGGCGCGTTGGGTCAGCGCTTTCCAGTCCGCCTTTTCTAGGATGTCTTTGCTGACCAGGCAGCTGCCAGCGGCGAGGGCACTGGCCCCGGCCTTGAGGAAGGCTTCGGCCGTGTCGAGATTCACGCCACCGGTGGGGATGAGCTGAAGCTGCGGCAGCGGAGCCTTGATTGCTTTAATGTAGCCCGGGCCCATCGAATCCGAAGGGAAGATCTTCACAAAGTCAGCACCGGCTTCGTGCGCGGCGAGCGCTTCGGTCGGCGTAAAGGCACCGCAGGCGATCGGAACGGAATAGCGGTTGCAGCAGGCGATAATCTCCGGCCGCATGACCGGGGTGACCACGTACTGGGCACCGGCCAACATGGCGTTACGCGCCGTGGTTTCATCTATGACGCTACCCACACCCATCAGGATGCGGTCGCCCATGAACTCGGTCACCTGGGCGATCACGCCAAGGGCGTCCGGGGTAGTCATGGTCACTTCTACGGCGTGGATGCCGCCGTCGACCAGCGCTTCACAGGCTTGGCCAAGTTGATCAGGATTATCGGCCCGAATGATGGCCACGATGCCGGGATCGAGCAGGCCTTGGATGATGTCGTGTTTGGTCATGCTAGTTTTTGGACAGGATTTAGAAGATGGTCAGGGTTTGATTTCAAATTTAGTTCTAGAGTGCGGGAGACACAAAGGCACAAGGATTTGAGTTTTGATTTTTGTCGTTTGTTTTTTAGCCGAGTTAGCGTTGGACGCGGCCGCTGGCGTCACCACCGGCAAGGCGTTCGACTTCTTCCACGCTCACGCGATTGTAATCGCCGCTGATCGTGTGCTTGAGGCAGCTTGCCGCCACTGCGTAGTTAAGCGCGTCTTCGTCGTTCTTGCCTGCCATCATGCCGTAGATGAGGCCGCCAGCAAAGGAGTCGCCCCCGCCCACGCGGTCGACGATCGTGATGTCGTACTTGCGGGAGAAGGTGGGCATGTCGTCGGCGTAGATCATCGCCGCCCAACCGTTGCGGCTGGCGCTGATGCTCTCGCGCAGGGTGATGGAGACCTTCTTCAAATTGGGGAACTTCTCGATCAGCTTGCGTGCGACGCTGATGTAATGCTCGTGATCGAGGTGGCCGCTGGTCACGTCGGTCGTTCCGGCTTTGATGCCGAAGACCTTCTCGGCGTCTTCTTCGTTGCCGATGCAGACATCGACGTACTTGACCAATTCGCTCATCACTTCGTTGGCCTTCTCTGGTGTCCAAAGCTTCTTGCGGAAGTTGAGATCGCAGCTCACCGTCAGGCCCATCTCTTTGGCCGTCTTGGCGGCTTCGAGTGTGGCTTCAGCGGCTTTGTCGCCCAGAGCCGGGGTGATGCCGGTCCAGTGGAACCAAGACGCCCCTTCGAAGATTTTCTTCCAGTCGTAGCTGGTGGCATCGGCGGTCGAGACGGAGCTGTGGGCTCGGTCATAGACTACCTTGCTGGCCCGCTGACTGGCGCCGGCTTCGAGGAAGTAGATGCCGATGCGCTCACCGCCTCGGTTGATGAACGAGGTGTCGACGCCCAAGCCGAGCAATTCCTTAATCGCGCTGTCGGCGATGTCGTTGGCGGGCAGGGTGGTGACGAACGCCGCATCCAACCCAAAGTTGGCGAGGCTGACCGCCACGTTGGCTTCGCCGCCGCCAAAGGTGGCTTCGAAGCTGTTGCTCTGTTCAAAGCGTTGGTAGCCAGGCGTGGCTAACCGCAGCATGATTTCACCGAACGTGACGCATTTCTTCATAATCGTGTGGGATGTTTTTTGGACGGAATTAACGGAATGTACCAAATGAGCGGATGCTTATTTCTGTCGTCTCGGTCATTCGTTTCGTCGTTATTTTTGACAGGTGAACGGGATTTATCGGATCAAGGTAAGGCGAGGCATCGGCTCTTTAGTTCAAGGCAAATTACCTGTTTCCAATTCCGTAAATTCCGTTCATTCCGTCAGAATATCTGCTTGGCATTTGTAGTAGACAGAATGCGTGGCAGTTATCCAATCATGTTAATCGTGTTAAAGTTAGGACAGCGGTTCCAGGTCGATCCAGCGGCGCTCGGCCCAAGACTGGAGCCCGGCTTCAGCCATCTGCACGCCCTTGGCGCCTTCGAGCAGCGAGTAATTCCACGGCTCATCGAGCACGACGTGGCGGAGGAACATCTCCCACTGGATTTTGAAGGCGTTGTCGTATTCCAGAGTGTTGGGCAGTTGCTGCCAGTTTTCAAAGAATTTGATGGGCTGCTGGATGTCCGGATTCCAGACCGGCTTCGGCGTTTCGGCCATGTGCTGGACCCAGCACTCGCGCAGACCAGCCACGGCGCTGCCGTGCGTACCGTCGACCTGGATGGTGAGCAAGTCATCGCGGCGAACGCGGGTGCACCAGCTGGAGTTGAACTGGCAGTAGGTGCCGTCTTCAAGCTGGAAGATCGCGTAAGCGCTGTCGTCGGCGGTGGCATCGTAGGCGTTGCCGTTTTCGTCGTGGCGAACCGGTATGTCCGTGGTGCCGACGCCGAGCACGCTCTTGACCGGGCCAAAGACGTTGTCGAGGACGTAGCGCCAGTGGCAGAACATGTCGATCATCATGCCGCCGCCGTCTTCCTTGCGGTAGTTCCAGCTCGGGCGCTGGGCGGGCTGGTCTTCGGCGTCACCGGTAAAGACCCAGTAGCCGAAGTCGCCCTTCACACTCAGGATGCGGCCAAAGAAGCCCTGCTGCTGGAGCATCTTGAGCTTGCGCAGGCCGGGGAGCCAGAGCTTGTCTTGCACGACGCCGTTCTTCAGACCGGCGTTCTTGCACAGCTCATAAAGGCGGACGGCTTCGGCGGTTTCGGTGGCCGTGGGCTTCTCGCAATAGATCGCCTTGCCCGCGGCAACGGCCATTTCGACGAACTGGGCGCGCTGCAGCGTGCCGGAGGCGTCGAAGAAAATTTCGTTGTACGGATCATTCAGAGCGCCTTGCACGTCGGTGGTGTAGCGCGGGACGTTGTGCTTCTCCGAAAGGGCGCGGAGCTTGTTCTCGTTACGTCCGGTCAGGATTGGGTCGGGCATGATGACCATGTCGTTGCCGACTTTGATGCCGCCCTGCTCGCGGATGGCGAGGATGGAGCGGATGAGGTGTTGGTTGGTGCCCATGCGTCCGGTGACGCCGTTCATGATGATGCCAATATTGCGTGTTTCCATAGTCGTAAATAGTTAGGGGTTAGCTGGTGTTATCTGGTAGCCGTCGTTGTCCTCAACGACGGGGCCGGGACGGGATTGGTTGGGTTAGCTGTGGCTGAGGTAAGCTTGGGTGATGGCCTGGAGGTACTCGTGCTGGTCGGCCTCCCACCAGCGTTCGGAGAAGATTTCCACTTCGATGAAGCCGTCGAATCCGGCCTCTTCGACCCAGCCGCGAATCTGGCGGATGTCGATGCAACCCTCGCCCATCAACCCGCGGTCGTTGAGCATGTCGAGGGTGGGTGTGCGCCAATCGCAGACGTGGAAGCTGAAGATGTAGTCATGCTGCCCGGCACGTTTGATTTCGGCTTCGAGCGTCGGGTCCCACCAGAGGTGGTAGACGTCCACCGCGATGCCGACGAGCGGGGAAGCGAGTTGATCGCAGAGATCATTGGCTTGGCCCATGGTGTTGACGGCCGAGCGATCGCCCGCGTACATCGGGTGGAGCGGCTCGATGCCAAGCTTCACGCCGGCGTCCTTGGCGTGGTCGAGGCAGGCGGCAATACCGTCGCGAATTTGGGCGCGGCTTTCGTCCAGCGGTTGGCC
>CAWUJC010000013.1:0-14620 GCA_963922355.1 uncultured bacterium
AATCCACCTAGGCAACCAAACAATGGCATTTAATATCTGAAAAAGATCAAAGAGATTAAGATTTCGTAGCTCATCAATCATTAAACCAATCATGATGATGACTCCGCCAAAAACTGCCGTGAAGACCTTCCCCATGAACAACTGGCGTTCATCACCAGCAGCTTCATTCACATATCGAATGTAAACATTGCGAACAAAATAGCCTGCGTTTCGATTTAACGCCGTATCCATGCTCGACATCGAAGCCGCGAGCATGCCGCAGATCAACAAACCCACCATTCCTTGTGGCAAGGTATAAAATGCCATCGCTAAAAAGGCCCCTTCTTCGGGAACTTTTAGCTCCGGAAATATAGCCGCCATATCAGGAAAAATAGTGGCCGCACACATCGCCGGGAGCTGCATCAACACGGACAGAGGAATGATGAAGAGGAGTACCAGCCTGAGGATCACCATCCCCTTGGCATGCCATTCATTCTTCACCTGGAGATATTTGGCGCCTTCTGTGTTTAGATTCAGCGTATTGATGACGGCGATCACCTGCATCACGACCAACCAAAGCACAACTAATTCGAGTCGCGCAAATTGCGAGAAGTCAAAATGGCGTTCCGGCAAAGACTGCCTCAAATTGCTGATGCCACCTATTTCGGGCAGGTTGACACTAAAATAAATCACCACGGTGACGGTCAAAAACATCAGGAGAGTCTGAACAAAGTCTGTCGCAGCAACTGCCCATTGCCCACCCAACAAGGCCATGGCCGTGACAACAACACCAAGACCGATAATCGCAACCCAGGTTGGCACTCCCAAGGCGGCCGCCATAAAGACCGCAATCGTGTTGATCCCCACCCCTCCCCAAAAAAGTGCCATGGGCAGTAGTAGATAGACATAGAACTGCTCGGTACCAAATCCAAATCGACGAGCCACTGCTTCAATCGAAGTAATGACTCGCATCTGGCGAAAACGGGGCGCGAAGAACCAGAGCAACGCACAACTGATCGGCACCCCGATCATCCAAGCCAAAGGGAGAAGAAAACCGCCTTGATAAACCTTGGCCGAAGCCCCGGTAAAACTCCAAGCACTAATGGAAGCGGCGATGGACGACATACCGGAAATCCACCACAGCATCTTGCCGCCACCGCGGAAGTAGTCACTCGCATTGTGGTTGGCCTGCTTGAACAAGAAGCCAACCCCCACGATGAAAATCATGTAGCCGAGAATGACGACATAATCCCAGAAGTGTAAGCTCGTGTTCATCAACGGCTTCTTGCGTACATCATCATCCGAGGAAACCAGACCAACTCATACGATTACTTGTGACTAATTGGTGGAGCCTTTCTATTACGACAGGAGGAGAGACCTCACCTTACGCTGCCTAAGCCGTACAGAACCGACGCCGGGCACACCCAAGTTGGTTCCGACCGACAAGCTCAAGGATAGGTGCGTTCTTTAGAGAGCAAGGCGCTTGGAGGCGTCGCTCAGTCCCTTTCAGCTTTCCTTGCTTCAGGTTAGCTCTTGCGACGGCGTCGGTAGAAAAGAAGCGAGGCGGAACCAATCATCAAGGCGACCGAAGTTGGCTCCGGGATGGCGGTCACGTCGGCGAAGCTGTTGCCAATGCGGAATTCATCAAACCCAATCGTGCGTCCGCCAAAAAAGACGACCGAATTAAATCCAATGTAATCAATCGACCCAGTCTGAACGCCATCGTTCACTACATCCCACGTTACCGGAGCCGTTGTCGGCAAGGTGTCGTTAGGTTCATAGAGCTTGAGTGAAATGACATCATTACCCGATGACACGGTGTCAACCTTCAAGACCAGCATGTAGGTGAAGGCAGTAGCCTCACGATTACCATCATCTGCCGCCGCCGCATAGTTCGTGGAACCAAAGACATCGCCGACATTTCGGACAGCCAAGCGCATTTCATTGTTGGTTGATCCATCCCCTCGAAATCCAAACGAGATATTCGGGTCTCCCAAGATGAAGTTAATGCGAGATGCTCCAGAGGAGCTATTGCCCGACCAACGCACCAAGGTGCTAAGGTAGAAAGTTGAGTCGGCATCCCAGCTCACGGGAGAACTCAAACCTCGGTACATTTCCTTGAGTGTTTGGCCATCAAGTCGCAACTGATTACCTACCGGAGACAACCCCTGAGAGGTGTAGGCATTGCTACTTAACGAGCCAGAAAAAACATCGTAGGTAGCGCTGAGATCCGTGGTTAAACCTGTGTTGGCTTTCCAACCCGTTCCCCACCCGGGCGCGCTCCCGGTCGCGCTCAACAGGGAATTAGCCGGATAATCAAACGTCTCTTCCGCGACAATTTGAGCATGTACCGAGCAAGAGAAAGACGCACAAAGGGCGCTGGCAAGAAGGAAGGAGGAAGTTTTCATAATGGCAAGTAGTGAAGGCTATTTTAAACGTTTAAGACTGCTTGATAGCGGCGATGATCGGCAATCATGCCCCGCTGGTCAAGATATAATAAAATAGTTTTTATAATTTTGTAAAACAACCTCCGATGGAATTTGAATTATGCATATCAGAGCTTTTGGTGACCTTCACCCAAGGAAGAGACACATCATCATGACGATGATTGTTTCATTCCACCTGCTATTTTCAACTCAAACATCCCCTATTATATTATAATTTTATTTGTACTTATAAAATAATGCGTTAATGTTCGATATGGCCAATCGCCTTACTTATCGCCAGATATCGGAGCAAGCCAAGGTCTCGATCATGACGGTTTCGAACGTCCTAAGAGGCACTCGAAATGTTCGGGCCGAGACGCAAGAGCGAGTCAAAAGCGCGATTCGTGAGCTTGGCGGCACTCTTTCTCTGGACGAGCAAAACACCAACAGTCCCGTTGTAAGTCATCGCCCCTTCCGACGTTTAAGACTGATCACCCGTGGCACCCCTAAATCGATGCGGGACGCTCGTGTCTACCACAGTCTGTTTCAGAACTTGATCATGGAAGCGGCGGAAGCCGATTATGAAATTGTCTGCCACAACTATGATGACGTCACAGACTTGGAGATGAATCGGTTCCATGATCAGACCGATGCCATTTTTGTCATGGGGCAATGGGCCGACATTGAACAGCCTCCCAAGGTGCCGGTGATTTCATTGATGAGCACCTCCACGTGGTTTGTTCATCATCACGTAGGCTATCAAAAAGAAAAGGTAGGCGCTTTAGCGGCTCGCCATCTTTTACGCCAGGGATGCCGCTCCATGGCGTATCTCGGCCCAGACTTCGTTCTTCGCCGACAGTCATTTCGAGACACGATTCGAACCTTATCAGATGCTGTCTACCAAGACAGAGTGGTCGCGGATGCCTACTTTTTTGAAGACACGATGCGCATCAACTACCCGTCCGTCCGGCAAGCCGTCCAAAATGCCCTCAAACAGGCACCCGATTTAGATGGCATCTTCACCTTCGACGACACGATCGCGATGGCGGTGAAAGATTCCCTCCACAGCTTGGGCTATGGGAACCGAAACATAGCCTTGGTGGGTTGCAACAATGATCCGGGAGCCGTCGACATTCTCGGAAACCGGTCGGCCACGATTGACCTTAGTCTGCACGAGATGGCCCGAATCGCCATCAACCGAGCCATTGACTGCGTCAAGAATCCTGGCCAACAAGGGCAAACTGTCCTAGTTGAACCCAAACTCGTCTTGGCTCGCAACCATCACGATTAGGAACGCAGGTTCCTCTTTCTTGCGCCTACTGCGCTGCCGTCACCGACGACCACGTAGGGCCAAACCTGAGTTCATCCAGCTCGGCAAGGCGGCCGGAATGATAGAGCTGGGAGGAAAACTCCAACGTGGTGGCGCGTCCATTCGCGGCTTGAGAAAGGGTGAGTTCCCAATCTTCTGGAGCTTCCGTGGGAACCGTGTCCTCCGGTCCAAAGACCACGGCGCTCATCACGTCGGGCTCAGATCCGGAGTACGTGGAAATCCGCACCACCACCAGATACGTCTCTCCGGCCAGGTAGCTCTCCTCACCCCGGATGGTCTTACCACCGTTACGAAGAACCAAACGCATCTCGTCGGCCGATCCAGTCCCGTGTAAGGCCACAAAGCAACGAACAAAACCCGACTTAGATTGAGCAGAATCCAGCGCCTCGCCAAAACCAACTTTGACTCTGGAGGATTCTGTCGGGTGATTTCCTTCCCAACGAACAAGATAACTGAGATAGAGATCATCCGCTTCTGCCGACCAGTCCAACTCCACCTCCATCCCACGGTAGATCGAGGAGACCTTTCCCGTCGGCAAGGAAACAAATTTGCCACCAACCGGCCTCAAACCATGCTGTTCATAAGCCGCACTCGTCAGAGACTCAGCGGCAACCAGATAATCATCATCCAATTCTTCCGTTAGCTCCGCATTGGCCATCCACCCCGTCGTCCAGCCCTCTGCCTCCTTGGTGCTCGAAAGGAGTTCCCCACTCGTATAATCAAAGACTTCCACCGGGTAGATGTCCGCCTTGGTGTTGAGGAAAAAGGCAGTTTGGAGAGAGAAAGAAAGAAGAAGGGTACGTAACATAGGTAAAACGAAAACAGATTAAGGGGAATAGATTGTAGATGTCAGAAAACAACTAACGATGATGACTTTGTATTGTTCAACAGACCCATCCGTCGCGCAAGCTGCAATGTTAGTCATTATAATTTACTCTGAAGATAAACCACCTGATGAGCATGCTTTTCATTGCGCGATCTACCTTGATTTTAAATGATATTGAAAACTTTTTCCGCCATCGATTTGCGGTGCTTCCAGACATTGACCGCACTCATTCCCTTTGTCTTATATGTTCATCTTCTACACGTCTCTGCCCAACAAAACGCGCTGTCTACGGAACTCGATTCGGAAACGCGGCTTCACCCTGATAGAACTCTTGGTGGTCGTCACCATCTTGGCTGTTCTGAGCGCGCTGATGTTGAGTGCCTTGTCTTCCACCACCAGCCAAGCCGCTTCTGCCCAATCGCTTTCCAACCTGAGGCAGATCTCCCTGGCGATGCACCAATACGCCGGAGAAAACCAAGGAGCATTTCCGCCCACCGCTTCACAAGTCTCTAATGCCCAGGGAAGTTGGGCGCTACTTGGTTCGTGGGATTCTTTCCTTTTCCCCTACCTTGGCCTTGAGAGCGATCCGCATGTTACCAGCAATCCCAAACTGGTCGCCGATCAAAAAGCCATGGACATTTTCCAACACACCCGAGACGAATCTGTCATCACAGAACAAGCCTATGGTGGGTTTCGCCGAAGCTATGGTATGCCGTATGGGGATGGGAAAATTGGCGTCACCGTCTGGGGAGGAAACACGCCGATCTACTCGGCTCGCCTTGGCAGCATTCCAGATCCGGCCAGAACCATTCTCGTCACCGAAAAAGCCGGCTATGACAATAACTACGTGAGTCGCACGGGATTCTCCGGCGTCTTCAATGTTAGCCAACAAGTCGCCATGCAACCGGTGCTCAACCGGGGCGGCAAGTTTCATTACCTTTTCGCGGATGGTCACATCGAATTGCTAGACCCTGCCGAGACAATCGGGAGCGGCAGCGTTAGTGCCCCTAAAGGGATGTGGACCATCGATCCATCAGATTGATCAATCTGGAAGACTATCTATAGATACATCAAGAACTATAGATTAGACAGCAACACTAAGGCTAGGTTTGAGTTGTCTACTTGGCCTTTCGCTCACACAATACTGCAAAGGCTGCCCGGCTTGCCAACGTAATGCTTCTTCTACCATGGCATTTCCCATGTGGATACGCTCACGTCCAATGGCCCCAGAGATGTGAGGAGTAAGATAACAATTATCAAGTTGGTAAAGAGGATCCTGACTACTTGGCGGTTCCGGCTCGCAGACGTCCAGCAACGCGGTGAGATCTGGTCTTTGGCGGAGAACATCAACCAAATCCTCCTGCTTCATCACCGTTCCTCGCGACGTATTTAACAAGGTGCTCCCCAATTTCATGGATGAGAGCAACCGTCGATCGATTAGCTCCGTCGTCGTTGCGTCGCCCGGCAGGTGCAAGCTAATCACGTCACCTTCGGCAAAAAGCTCTTCCATACTGACGGAGCGCCCCCCAACCACTTCCATCACCTCATCATCCAGATAAGGATCGTGGATAAGCACCTCAACCGGGAGGGAAGCGAGGGATTCAGCCACAGCCCTTCCAATCCTGCCTAATCCGACCAACCCTACTTTGGCCTGATAAAGACCGGTTGGTGCAGGCATCGCGTCCCAATCGCGCACTCTTCTTAATTGGTCGCGCTGCCGCAGAGCCCCTTTCAGCGCTAAGATGATACTGGCAAAAACTTGATGCGCCACGTACTGGCTGTTGATCTCAATCGCGCTGCAAAACGTCAACTCTCTCTCCCGGCAGGCCTCCGTGTAAAGGTGGCGATACTCTCCCGCCGCATAAAAGATTGCTTTCAGCTTCGGCAAAGCACGCAGGTGCTCCGAAGTAAATGCCGGCATTCCCCAAGTGGCAAAAAGCACGTCGACATCCTGGTATGTCTCTAACTGTTCGAGAAAACCGGGCCCATCCAAACCTTGCCCCATGAGGTTCATCGACTGCGCTAATCGATCGATCGTCGCCTCATGGTAGACCACGCCAGAAAAAGGAAAACGATCCAAGATCACAGCAGAGGTACTTGCAGCCTTCACCTGCTCACTTCTTAGGGAAGAGAGCGGTGGTCCTGTCATAGACTAGGATCATGAGCAATCTCAGCGGCCTGACTCAAGCTAAGTCAGCTTTATCTTCGTCGCGGTTTACAATACCCAGGACAACTGCCGCTCGATGCATCGGGACTGGCCAACACAAACCCTGGGTGAAACAGTTGCGTCGTCGCGAACCAGTATCAACCAACGCCTCCTTGTACCCGCACGCCACCCAGCCATGAACATCCACCATCTGGAACTCTTTTACTACGTGGCCAAGTATGAGGGCATCACCCGCGCGATCCGGCACTTGCCCTATGGCATCCAACAACCGGCCTTGAGTAGCCAATTGATTTCGCTGGAGGATGAACTCGGCACCAAGCTGTTCCAGCGTCGCCCTTTTGCCCTCACCCCGGCTGGCGAGGAACTCTATACGTTTATCACTCCCTTCTTTGGCAACCTCCGTGCCGTGGGCGAGAAAATCAGCGGATACGAAACCCCGCGCCTACGTTTGGGATCAACACCCACCGTGATTCGCGATTACTTTCCCTTCTTCCTTGCTCGAGTCCGCGAAAGCTTCCCCAAACTCAAGCTCAACGTCCGGGAAATTGACCCCGTCCAAACCGAAGACCTTCTCCGCCGCCAAGAAGTGGACATCGTCGTTGCCTTCTCCGATCAAAAACCACCGGCAGGTCTACACTACGTCAAACTAGCCAAGCTCAATCTCGAAATCATCGTCCCTGCCTCCGCCAAGTTTCGCTCTGGCCTGGAGGCCGTTCGACATGGCATCCAAAACGAATCCAGCCTGGTCTCATTACCCGCCAACACCACCCCGCAGCGCGTTTTCCAAAAAGGCCTCAAAAAACACCAACTTAGTTGGCTGCCTGAGATCGAGGTCAACTCTCTAGAATTGATCCACGCTTACGTCGCCGCCGGTTTTGGCCTAGGGCTCTCCGTCCATATACCCAACGCCGTTCTCCCCGAGACCGTTCGCGCCTTGCCCTTACGTAACTTTCCCAAACTGGAAGCCGGGCTTTTCTGGCAAGGTAAGCTGAGTCCCGTCGCCACGCTCTTTGCGGAGCAAGTTCGGCAACATGTGGAGAAACTCCTGGTCCCAGGTGCGTTGAAGGGCCCGCGATAAGCAGCATTGATTCAATCAATGTTACTGTATGTTTTATCAATTAGGTGAATTCTAAGAAGCATCGTAAGGTCGACACATCAATCCCAAACAAACGACCATGATCCAGCTACTTCGCTTCTTCTTCCGTTCCTTGAGCCGTTTCCTTCTCTCGCTACGTTATCGTGTGCGCGTCGAAGGCAAAACGCCTCGCACCCAGCATCACAAAACACTGCTGCTGCCGAATCACCCCGGTTACATCGACCCCGCTCTGGTTTCGAGCTTCCTTGGTGACGGGATCGATCCGCGTCCCATGGTGTTTACCGACACTTACCGCAATCCCTTACTTTACCCGCTGATGCGGCTGATGCACGCGCTTGAGATCCCCAAGCTGCAACAGCACAGCCAGGGTGCTCGCGAGCAAACCCAAGCGGTGGTCGATGCCGTGGTGGAGGGCCTCAACCGGGGTGACAACTTCCTCATCTACCCGTCCGGGCGTTTACAGCGCGAAGGCACGGAGGTGATTGGAGCCGCCAGCGCCGTGTCGGAAATCCTTCAACGCGTGCCTGATGCCAACATCATCTTGGTGCAAACCAAAGGCGTGTGGGGCAGCCGCTTCTCCTTTGCTCAGACGGGAGAGCTTCCGCCGTTGACGCAGACGTTAATCCGGAGCGTGAAAGACCTTCTGCTCAACCTTCTTTTCTTCATGCCGCGTCGTGAGATCACGATCACCATGCAGCCGATCGAGCGTGATCAACTCCCGGAGCTCAAGCGCGAAACCCTCAACCCTTGGCTGGAAGAGTGGTACAACCGCGACAATCCGTCCGAGCCAACCTGGGTGCCCTACCATTTTCTCTCCACCCAACAGAGCTTCGACTT
Organism: uncultured bacterium; assembly: GCA_963922355.1. Classification (GTDB taxonomy): domain Bacteria; phylum Verrucomicrobiota; class Verrucomicrobiia; order Methylacidiphilales; family UBA1321; genus CAWUJC01. Next base: position 8,662 of record CAWUJC010000013.1, read on the forward strand.
CCCGAAACGCGCCACGCTAAGTCTCGATGCCGCACAGGACGTGCCGAACACTACACAAGAAGGCGTGATCCAAATCCTAGAAGAGAAACTCAATCGCCCCCTGGAACAAGAGGAAAGGGCGTACACCGCCACGCTGGATCAAATCGGCCTCGATAGCCTCGACCGCATGGAAGTGGCGCTAGAGATCGAGCGACGCTTCGGCTTCCAGAGTGCCGAGGTGCCGGAAAACCTTGGCGGGCTGATGCTCTTAGCCCATGGCGCTTTGGCTTCAGCCAGCACGGAAGCCAAGCCGGCACCTGAAACCTGGACCGAAAGCCTGCAAGACAGCAGTCCGGCCCAAGTCGAAGGCAATACCATCACGGAAGCTTTCTTGCGCCAGGCCATGCTTCAGCCCAAAGCAGCCGCCGTGGCCGATGACCTCTCCGGCACCTTAACCTACGAGAAAACATTGATTGCCTCCCTGCTCTTTGCCCGGCGTTTCCGTGAGTACGAGGGGGAAGCCGTGGGCATCCTCCTGCCCGCCTCCGTGGCGGCAGACTTGGCCTACCTGGGCTTGCTGTATGCCGGGAAAACTCCCGTCCTGCTTAATTGGACCACCGGCCAAGCCAATCTGAACAGCACAATGGAGAAAATGCAGATCCGCCACGTGATCACCTCGCGCAAGTTTCTCGACCGGATTGGAGCCGACCTCTCGGCCAGCCAAGTGGAAGCACTCGAAGACCTCCGGGCCGGCATCTCCAAATGGGAAGGGCTGCGCCTCTTGCTCGGCTTCCGCTGTTTTGGGCGGCGAGGCTTGGGGAAGTTCCACTACCCGCTGGCCAGCGATACCGCTGCCGTGCTCTTTACCTCCGGCTCGGAGAAAGCCCCTAAGGCGGTGCCCCTCAGCCACCAGAACATCCTGGCAAACGTGCGTGCCGGTGCTCGAGCCCTTCAATTAAAGGGCAACGACAAGGTGCTCGGTTTCCTTCCTCCCTTCCACAGCTTTGGTCTGAGCGGCAACATGATCCTGCCTCTGACCACCGGAATGGCCGTGGTGCATCATCCTGATCCGACCGACGCGCGCGGCCTTGCCGCCAAACTGGCCAGCTACCGAGCTACCTCGCTCTTCAGCACTCCCACCTTCCTGAGCTACATCCTCAACGCGGCGAAACCGGAAGACCTCACGAGCTTGCGTTTGGCCGTGACGGGGGCTGAAGCCTGCCCAACTTCGGTGGCGGAAAAATGCCAGGCAATGGCGCCGCAGGCGGAAATCCTCGAAGGCTACGGCATCACCGAATGCTCGCCCGTGGTGGCCGTGGGCCGCCCCGGTCAAGCCAAGCCCGGGACCATTGGCCAGCCCCTCGACAACGTGGAGACCTTAGTGGTGGACCCGGATTCTCACCAGCCTTTGGCCAGCGGGCAAACTGGCATGTTGCTGGTGCGTGGCGAGTCCATCTTCTCCGGCTATCTGGCACACGAGGGCGATCAACCGTTCTGCCAAGCAAACGGCGAACGCTGGTACGTGACCGGCGACCTGGTTTCACAAACAGCCGATGGCACCCTGACCTTCCGCGGTCGCCTGAAGCGCTTCCTGAAAGCTGGCGGTGAAATGATTTCCCTCCCGGCTTTGGAAGCTCCCTTCGCCACGGCTTATCCGCCCAATGAGGAAGGCCCGCAAGTGGCGGTGGAAGGAATCGAAACGCCGGAAGGGCGGCGCATCGCGCTCTTCACCACGACGGACCTCGATCTTCGGACCGCGAACCGCTTGCTCGCCGAACACGGATTCCAGGGCATCATGCGCTTGGATGACGTGCGCCGCCAAACCAGCCTTCCCGTGCTCGGCACCGGTAAGATTGATTACAAACAGCTCCGCGCGGAGTTAACTGAGGAAACCGAAACTACCACCCGATAGCCATGATCCAACTCGACAACATCTCGAAATCCTGGGACGGCGAAAAGACGTACACCGTGCGTGACGTCTCGCTCGAGGTGCCTTCCGGCCAAGTGCTCGCCCTGCTGGGGGGCTCCGGCAGTGGGAAGAGCACCACCGTGAAGATGATCAACCGCCTGATTGAACCGACCAGCGGCCAGATTCTCGTGAACGGCAAGAACGTGCTGCAACAAAATCCCATCCAGCTTCGCCGCAGCATCGGCTACGTCTTCCAAGGTGTCGGCCTCTTCCCCCACCTGAGCGTGGCCGACAATGTGGCGGTCGTCCTCAAACTCGCTGGCCAAAAACCAGAAGAGTCTCGGCCCAAAGTGGAACAACTCCTCTCCATGGTGCATCTGCCCTACGAGGAGTACGGCGAGCGTCGACCCGATCAACTTTCCGGCGGACAACGCCAACGCGTCGGATTCGCCCGGGCCGTGGCCACCGACCCAAAGGTCATGTTACTCGACGAACCCTTCGGCGCGCTCGACCCTGTGACTCGCGACAGCTTGCAGCAGGAGTTTCTTCAACTCCAAAAACGTTTGAAGCTCACCGCCGTCATGGTCACCCATGACATGGCCGAAGCTCTCCTGCTGGCGGACCTCATCGCCATCATGCAAGAAGGCAAACTCCTCCGGCTCGACTCCCCGAGCGAACTCATGCGCCGTCCAGGCCACCCCTACGTGGAAGCGTTGATCGAAACGCCCCGTCGCCAGGCCAACCAAATCGCCTCACTGACAACCGCTTAATTTTTTACGCCACATCAAGATGACTGCTTCTTTCTGGAACAACCTTTATCAGCAATGGGAAGTGCTGCCCGACCGCCTGGGCGGGCACATCGGCCTGACCATGACCGCCCTCCTCATCGGTATCCTCATCAGCTTGCCTCTGGGCATCTGGGCCGCGCGGAATCGCCGCGTCGAACAAATCGTGATGACCACCGCGAGCCTGATCCAGACCATCCCCAGCCTCGCACTTCTCGCCTTGATGGTGGTGGCCTGGGGTACCATTGGCTGGGGCCCCGCCGTGGTCGCCCTGATTCTCTACAGCTTGCTGCCCATGATCCGCAACACGGTGACTGGGCTCAAAAGCGTCGACCCGGCTGCACTGGAAGCCGCCCAAGGCATCGGCATGACACCGCGCCAAACCCTGTGGATGGTGAGTCTGCCTCTGGCCATGCCCACCATCTTGGCCGGCATCCGCACCGCCACCGTGTGGGTGATTGGCCTGGCCACCATTGCTCAACCAGTCGGCGCGACCAGTCTCGGCAATTACATCTTCACCGGCCTCGCCACCGGGAACACCGTAGCGCTCCTCTTTGGCTGCGTCTTCGCCGCCTTGCTGGCCCTGATCTTTGACGGCCTTATCTACGGTCTGGAAAAAGCGGCTGAGAATCGCAGCCCGAAGGCCGCTGGCTTCGTCGGCCTGGGCATCGCCTTAGTCGCCTTGAGTCCGCTGCTTCTCAGCGTGTTCGAAGCCCGCCCCACGCCGGTTAATCCGCAGTCCTATGCCACCGGCGACACCAAGCCGAGCCAAGAAACCTGGGTGATTGGGGCCAAGGGTTTCACCGAACAGTTCATCCTGGCGGATGTGCTCAAACAACAACTGGAAAGCGCCGGTCTGAAAACCGAAGTGAAAGAGGGCCTGGGCTCCACCGTCATGATTGAAGCCCTGATCAACGGCCAAGTGGACGTGGCGATCGACTACACTGGTACGGTCTGGACCAACATCATGAAGCGCACCAAGGCCGAAGCAGGACCGGCCATGAAGATCGATATTGCCGCCTTCCTGAAGGAGAAGTACGGCATCATTTGCCTCGGCTCTCTCGGCTTCGACAACAACTACGCCTTCGCCCTCAAGAAGGACACCGCCGAGAAGCACGGCATTAAGAATTTGGCCGATCTAAGCCAGCACAGCCAAGACATGCAGGCAGGCACGGGGATGGAGTTCTTTGGCCGCCCCGAGTGGCAACAGGTCCGCCAACGCTACGGCCTCAGCTTCGATCGTACGACCACCATGGACCCATCGCTGATGTACCAGGCGATCCACGCCGACCAACTTGACCTCGTCGTGGCGTTCTCCACCGACGGACGGATCGACGCGTACGACCTCACCGTGCTGGAGGACCCGGCACATGCCCTGCCCCCCTACGAGGCGATCCTCCTGCTCTCCCCAGAAGCGGCCCAAGACCCTACGTTGATTGCCGCTCTGCGCCCGCTCCTCAACCACATTTCCACCGAAGCCATGCGGCAGGCCAATCGGCAGGTGGACCTGGAAAACGCCTCGCCCAAACAGGCAGCGACCGCCTTGCGCCACGCCATCTTCCATCCCTAAATCCGACAACCACCCCATCCAGATAACGACCATGATCCTCGAAGAATCCATCCAACAAGACTCCCCGGCCTGGCAAATGTGCGTCAAGGTCTCCTTTGGCCTCGCCGCTTTTGCCATGGGCCTTGGCATCACCTTTCTGCCCGCCGACCTGTGGGTGAAAGGCTACCTAGCCATGGGCTATGTCTTCTCCCTCGCCGCTTCCTTCAGCCTGGCCAAAACGGTGCGCGACGCCCACGAAGCCAACAAGCTCCTGCACAAGGTCTCCGAAGCGAAAACGCAAAAAATCCTCCGCGAGTACGCGCCGGAATAAGCCAGTTCCTCACCCGGACTAAAACAGAGTGCCGTAGGTTCAAATCCAAACGGCTTTCCCTTTCATCATGACTCGCGAGCTTAGGCCGAGGAAAACTCTTCCTCAAAGTCATGGCGCTGATTTTTCCAAAGGAGGCGCCCTTGGACGCCCGGCGGTAACTTCACGTGAAAGGTCGGGTCCCCATCAAGCCCGTCGGCTTTAAAGTGAATCGTTCCCTGAGGGTGTGGCATTTCCAGCGAGAACCACTCCAGCAGTCCAGGAAGCGGCCGGAGCTCCACGGTTTTGAAGCCTGCTTCGACCGGGCGAATACCCGCCATTGATGCATAGGTATGGAAGATGGGATGGGCTCCCCAGGCGTGACAGTCACTACGGGTTGGCTCGTGTCGCTCTGGTAACGCCACAAAGCCCAGCTCAGGGAGCTGCTTCCACCGTTCAAGCGAGGCGGCGAAGTTACTCACTTGCCCATAACGAGCATAGGTTTCCAAGAGGTAATGGGAAAAGTAGATCGAGCAAGGCACGTCCGCGCGGTGCGTGACGAGAAACTCCAAGGCTCGGCTTTCCTGGCTTTTCGTAAGCAACCCTGTCAGCAAAGCCAAGACCTGGGCTTGCTCGCTCTTGAGAGAATCGCTGACGGTGTCGCGGACATAGCCCTCCGACTCATCCCAATATCGGGCGATCACCTTGCTCATTAAGCTAGCTGCTTTGCGCTCCCAGCGCGCCGCAAGTTCCGCTTCACCCAGCACCGCCTCAATCTCTGCCGCTGCCTGGAACGTCAGAACGGCGTGAAGGTTGACGAGGGAAGAATCTCCCTCGCGCACACCGGGGCCGCAGCCTCCCTGCCAATCCGCGACCCAATCGATAAACGACCAGCCGGGGAGTTCATGGAGCCGTCCATCGGAAGCGAAAAGCGACAACAGACCTTCCATCATTTGGCGGACTCCCGTGAGCCGACTGCGCACAAATGCGGGATCGTCGCGCCAAAGCATATAGTCGCGTACCATCCAGACCCAGATCATTGCGTACGTCGCACTTTCTTGCCGTCGATAGGAAGGATAGCGCTCGGCCACCAGGCCGTGCTCACAACCTCGGCGCGACCAATCAAAGAGCTCAAGCCCACGACGCGAAAGACGGTCGTCTCTATACGCCACATAGTTGTTGAGCATATGCAGTCGGGTATCCCCGACGTACATCATTTGTTCATAGTAAGGACAATCGACCCAGATCTCGTGGGCATTCATCTTCAAGCCATGGTGGAGCAAGGGCTGGATTTGATTCCAAGCCGCATCCGAGGAAGCCCAGCGGTTCTCCGAAACGAACGGGTAGTGGCGTGTCAAGATACCCAAGCGCTCCACCGTCAGCGGCTCCTCCTGGGTGCGGATTCTCAGGCGGAGGTAACGCCCGGAGCG
>CAWUJC010000014.1:0-14584 GCA_963922355.1 uncultured bacterium
GGAGGTATTCGTCCTCCGAGTCGACGCGATGAGCCAGGGTGCCAATCGGGGCGCGATCTTCACGCATGCCGCGGATAAGGGCGTCGATTTCACGCGGTGGGAGCAGCGCCTCGTCGCCCTGAACATTGACGTACAGGCTGGCTTTGCGTTTGGTGGCGACTTCGGCCATGCGATCCGTGCCAGAGGGGTGACGCTTGCTGGTCATGACGACGTCTCCGCCGAAGGCTTCCACGGTTTGGAAGACGCGGCGATCATCGGTGGCGACGACCACGTGGTCGGCCAGTTTGCTTTTGGTGGCGGCTTCCCAGGCCCACTGGACGAGCGGTTTGCCTGCTAGATTGGCGAGCGGTTTACCCGGCAAGCGGGTGGAGCCCCAGCGGGCGGGGACGACGATCAGGGTTTTCATGAAAATGAGTTCTAGTCGGTGCGGATGGCGCCGGGGGTGGCCGCGAGGTTCTCGTACTGCTTGAGGGCCATGCCGACAACTTGGTCCATGTTCAGATAGCGGTAGTTGGCCAGGCGACCGACGAAGGTCACGTGTTTTTCCTGGGTGGCCAGCTCGGCGTACTGCTGGTACATGGCTTTGGCTTCGTCCGCCGGGATGGGGTAGTAGGGCTCGGAGTCAGGCGTGTGGGCCTGCGGGTATTCGCGCACGATGGTGGTGGCGGGGAGGAGCTGACCGGTGGCGTGTTTGATTTCCACGATGCGGGTGTAGTCATGCTCATTCGGGTAGTTCACTTGCATGACCGGCTGGAAGTATTCCTGCTGGAGGGTTTCGCGTTCGAAGCGCAGGGAGCGGTAGGGCAGGCGACCGAGTTGGTGGTCGAAGTACTCGTCAACCGGGCCGGTAAAGATGAGGCGGCGGTAGCGGAGCTGGGCTTGAATTTTTCGGAAGTCGCTGTTGAGCCGCACCTCGATGTTGGGGTGCTGGAGCATCTTCTGGAAAAGTTGGGTGTAGCCCCGAGATGGAAGAGCCTGGAATTTTTCTGCCAGGTAGCGGTCGTCGCGGTTGGTGCGGACGGGGATGCGGCCGCAAACGCTGGCGGCGAGTTCGCTGGGGTCGCGCTGCCACTGCTTGCGGGTGTAGTTTTTGAAAAACATCTCGTAGAGCTTGGTGCCGACTTGAGAGATGATGACCTCTTCCGAATTGGCTGGGTGCTCAATGGGTACTCGCCACTCGTCCAGGGTGGCCTGCATTTCTTCGGGCGTGCTGGGGTGGCCGACGAGTTGCTCGAAGGTGTTGAGGTTGATGGGGAATTGCCAGTACTGCCCCTCGGCCCAGGAAAGGATGCGGTACTCGACTTTGTGCCATTCGGTGAACTGGCTCAGGTAATCAATGATGCGCTGGGAGTTGGTGCGAAAGTAATGCGGCCCGTAGGCATGGAGGAGGACACCGGCCTCGTCCTGAAAGTCGTAAGCGTTGCCGGCGATGTGGTCGCGGCGATCTAGCACCAGGCAGCGCTGGTTCGACTGGGAGGCGAGCCGCTCGGCCAGGACTGCGCCCGCAAAGCCGGCTCCCACAATGACGTAATCGTATCCTTCCATGCAGAATTGGCTAACTACATAGCGCAGTCTGCTTATTCATCCAAGTCTTCGGAAACTTTCCTCGGATCTTTGGGGAGGAGGTCGTATTGCTGGCGGGGCGTCAGCTCAGGGGCGTTGGCGAGTTCTCGCTTATAGTATTGGTAAGCTCCGTAACCGAGGCCCAAGAAAAGCAGGAGGAAAACGCCGCCAAAAATAATCAAGCCCCAGCGATGTCGTTTACGGCTGGCTTTGTCTTTTTCGGTCTCCGCTTCCCAGCTAAAGCGCTCCTGGAGCTGGCGAGGCGAGCTACGGACCCGCTTGCGCTTGCGTCGACCGGAGCGGCTGCTGGGGCTGCCGGAAGGGTGGCCTGAATTACTGGAGGAGTGAGAGGAACGTTCGTCCATTCGGTGAGTGAGGTTCTACCAGCATGCCGTTGAATGGGCCCAAAGTGCAAGGCAGATTCCGAGCGCTGGCGGCTTTCTCATCGCCAGGGATTCGGATTCGTGGTTGATGTTTAGGCTTCACATGGGGAAAATCATCGGCCTAGCTTGAATCTGTGTCGGACGTCGCCACCAGCCCAGAACCGCTTACGTTGCTCTCGATCGTCATCCCCGCCCGGGACGAAGAGGGTTGCATTGAGCTGACGGTTTCCCATCTCCACTTGGAGTTGGAGCATCATAGCATTCCTCATGAAATCATCGTGGTGGATGACGGCAGCTCGGACACGACGTGGGAGATTCTGACGTCGCTTTCAGAGAAGATTTCGGAGCTGAAACCCATCCAAAACAACGGGCTACACGGCTTTGGTCGCGCGATTATCAAGGGCTTGGACAACGCCACGGGCGACGGCGTCGTCATTATGATGGCGGATGAATCCGACGACAGCCGCGACGTGGTGCGCTACTGGGAAGAGCTAAACAAGGGCTTCGACTGCGTGTTCGGTAGCCGCTTCATCAAGGGGGGCGGCACGGTCGACTACCCATGGGTGAAGTTGATGATCAACCGGATGGCCAACAAGTTTCTCCAGTTGCTCTTCGGCATCGGCCTCAATGATACCACCAATGCGTTTAAGGCCTACCGCAAGACGACGATCGACGGCTGCCGCCCCCTCATCGCCCCGCACTTTAATCTAACCGTGGAGATTCCGCTCAAGGCCATCGTGCGCGGTTACACCTGGACGATCATCCCCATCACCTGGCGCAACCGACGTACCGGTGTGGCCAAACTCAAGATTAAGGAAATGGGTAGCCGTTACCTCTTCATCGTGCTCTACATTTGGCTGGAGCGCTCCTTTAGCCGGGGCGATTACCACAAAGACGGGGTGCTGAAAGCACCAGCGCCGGCTCCGGCAGCTGAAGTGGCGGAGAAAAAAGAATCGCCCTCCACTTAACCGCCTCGTATAGCAAAGCTTAGTTCGCTAGTTCATTTAACCCCACCTCCTCCCCCATGCCTAAAGTCCTCGTTACCGGCTCCGCCGGCCTGATTGGTTCCGAAACCGTGAAACGCTTTTCCGCCGAGGGCTATGAAGTCCACGGCATTGATAACGACATGCGGGCCGAGTTCTTCGGGGCGGAAGCCAGCACTCAGGGCAATCGCGATAAGCTCATTGCGAGCGTCCAGAACTACCAGCACCACAGCATCGACATCCGCGACCGCGAGGCGGTGGAAGGGCTCTTCAAAGAGATTGGCGGCGACCTGAAGCTCGTCGTCCACACCGCCGCTCAGCCTTCTCACGACTGGGCGGCCAAGGATCCGCACAAGGATTTCACCGTCAATGCCAACGGTACGCTGACCTTGTTGGAAGCGACGCGCCAGTTTGCTAAGGACGCAGTGTTCATCTTTACGAGCACCAACAAAGTTTACGGCGATACGCCGAACCGCCTGCCGCTGATTGAAACCGAAACGCGCTGGGAAATCGAAGAAAGCCATCCCTACTACATCGGCATCGACGAAAGCATGAGCATCGACCAGACGAAGCACAGCCTCTTCGGCGCCAGCAAGGTGGCGGGAGATGTCCTCGTGCAGGAATACGGCCGCTACTTTGATATGCCCACCGCTTGCTTCCGTGGCGGTTGCCTGACCGGCCCGGCCCACGCCGGCACTGAGCTGCACGGCTTCCTCGCTTACTTGATGAAATGCACCGTCACCGGCAAGCCTTACCGCATCTTTGGCTACAAGGGCAAGCAGGTGCGCGACAACATCCACAGTCACGATTTGGTGGAAGCCTTCTGGCAGTTCTTCCAGGCCCCGCGCGTGGCCGAAGTCTACAACATCGGCGGTAGTCGCCACAGCAACGGCTCCATGCTCGAGTCCATCGCCTTGTGCGAGGAAATCAGCGGCAAGAAGCTCGATCACACTTACGTGGAAGACAACCGCATCGGCGATCACATCTGGTGGGTTTCCGATGTCCGCAAGTTCCAAGGGCATTACCCGAACTGGAAGTATCAGTACGACCTGCGCGGCATCCTGAACGAGATCCACGCAGCGCTGACGGCATCACCGGTTAGTTCTTAACCGGTTCCAGTTTTCAAATGTCTGGAGAACAAAGCTCAAAAGTGAATCGTCTCGACTAGAGTCAGGATCTGAGTTTTGAACCTTTGCCTGTTTGAACGTTTCTGCTGCGATGCATTACTTTCCTCCGAGTCAAGAGGGCTGGGTGCAGGGCCGTGGTTACCGGAAGCAGATTCTCTTGCGGGGGGACGAGCTGAACTGCCCTGGCACGTTGGTGCAGCTGATCGAGATCGAGCCACGTACCGAAGTGCCGTTCCACCACCATGAGAAGCAGACCGAGGTCTTCCACATCGTGGGAGGCAAGGGCTACATGATGATCAACGGAGAGCGCTGTGAACTCGAGCCCGGTGTGACGCTGACCACGCAACCGGGCGACGTCCACAACACCGTGAACGAGAGCGACGAGCCGTTACGTTACGTCGTCTTCAAAACCAACTGGTCCGCAGACGACACCGTTTGGCCGGAAGGTTGACGAACTGAATCGTTATGGGGACGGATTTGTTTGGCCCGGATTCGGGCGTTCATAAGTGTACAGGATGGATCCTGTCTGTTTGATCTCGCCTTCGCCTGCAGCAAAATTTAGGACGATATTGTCTTCCTCTTTTTCGGCTGAGCCTAAGATCTCTAAAGTAAAGGGAAGCTTAGAATCATAACTTCCTTTGATGATATAATTTTCTTCTTGGTCAAAGTGAAGAGTGGCCTCAAGCCGGGCAATTTCGAGAAGTTCTGTAGAATGGTTGTCGGCTCGGATCCGTAAGATCAGTCTCGTGTGGGCGCCTTCTTCATCTCCCATTTTACCCCATGAGGTACTTCTGTGGTAGAGCCCCTCATTCCAGGCAGTGAAGGCAGACCCATCTTCATACAAACCGATGGCGAGGTCGAGCTTCTCGACTCCGACTCTTTCCGTCCAGGTTTCTGGCGCATTCTGCCCATCTCCACAACCTGAAACAAGAAGCAGGATGGGCAGTGCCGCGAAAAACGGAAGATGACGCATCTAGACGATCTGTGGGCAGTGAGCCTGCCACTTTTCCTTGTCCACTTCACCGTCCGCGTTTTTGAACTTATCGGTCGGGTGGTACTCGAAGAAGTGAGCCTTCTTCATCGTGGCGACGAGGTCGATCTTGTGGCCGACTTCTTCGTGGATTTGACCGCCGCTGCGGACAATGAAGTTGTTCTGCCCGGTGCTGAGGTACATGTAGGTTTCCGCACCCATCGGCTCGAGCACTTCGACGTCGGCCTGGAAGCAGTGATCCGGATTCGGTTCCTGGGCGTAGAGCTTGTCTTCCAGGTTTTCCGGGCGGACGCCGAAGACGACGCGCTTATCCAGGTAATCCTTAAGCTTGGCCTGCTGCTCGTCCTCGGGGTGCACCTTGACGAGGCCGGGCTTACCCTGGTCATCGCATTCTTCGAACCAGAGCTTGCCGTTCTGTTCGATGATGCGGCCTTCGAAGAAGTTCATCGGTGGGCTGCCGATGAAGCCAGCGACGAACATGTTGGCCGGGTTGTTGTAGATTTCCAGCGGCGTGTCGACTTGCTGGATTTTGCCGTCCTTCATCACGGTGATGCGGTCGCCCATGGTCATGGCTTCGACTTGGTCGTGCGTCACGTAAATCATCGTGGTGCTCAGGCGGGTGTGGAGCTTGGAGATTTCCGTGCGCATGGAAACGCGCATTTTGGCGTCGAGGTTAGAAAGGGGCTCGTCGAAGAGGAAGGCCTTGGGCTTACGGACGATGGCGCGGCCGACGGCGACGCGCTGGCGTTGACCGCCGGAAAGTGCCTTGGGCTTGCGCTCGAGCATGTCGTCGGTCAGGCCAAGGATGGAGGCGGCTTCGCGCACGCGCTTGTCGATTTCCTCCCGAGGGTAGCCACGCAGTTGGAGACCGAAGGCCGTGTTTTTGTACACCGTCATGTGCGGGTAGAGCGCGTAGTTCTGGAAGACCATAGCGATGTCGCGATCCTTGGGCGGGACGTCGTTGATGCGGCGGTCATCAATAAACATGTCGCCCTTGGAGATGTCCTCCAGGCCGGCAATCATGCGCAGGGTAGTGGACTTGCCGCAGCCGGAGGGGCCGACGAAGACCATGAACTCCCGGTCCTTGATTTCAAGGTTGGCGTCTTCGACGGCGGTGACGTCTTTGCCCCGGTCGCCGGGATAAATCTTGTACACATTCTTAATGATAACTTTAGCCATGGTCTTTTCTTGGGTTTCTCCTGGGGGAGGTGGTTGGTGCTTTGCCCTTGCAAGTGGACACTCCGGTGGGCGGGCCGGAGGCCGTCAGTGTGAGGGGCGACTATGGCAAAGGGGACGAAAGACAACAAGGGGAATTCGTGCAGGAAGGCACGAAGGAATAAGGCAAAAGGGATAAGGGAGATGGAGGGCGCTTGGTGTGGCAACCTTGCTTCAAAGATTATAGCTAGTCATGAGTGGGTATTTCCTTGATGGGTTCTATGACTTTGCCATCCATTGTGACGACGACTAAGTAGGTATTTAATAGAGTTGACGTTATTGGAATTTTATAGACCCAAGTAATTTTGTCTGAAGTGATATGCAAGGGAACCAAATTAATGGAGATGATATTCGTCTCGAAATCAGGTCTATTTTTGGTTACCCAGTTTCTTGCTAATCGGATGGCGTCTGAAATTTCTAAAGGCGGTGACTCACCACTTGTTGTAGACCAAATTGGTAGCGCATTGAATTCCTGGCGATCTATCTTGTATAGGTAGAGAAATTTTCTCCCTTTATGCTTTGCTAAGAGCACCTTGCTTTTTTCCTCTGCGGAGGTATTTCCGTACGGGAACAGAAGTAACAAGGCGATGTAGGAAAACAGTATCCTTCGCATAAATTTCCTTTAATATCTCTTTTGGTATATCTCACTTGGAAGCTGCAGGCGAGGATTTCGATGTTAGGTTGAGCCATGCGCACGATCCTCCTTGTCTGCTTCCTCGGCATGCTCCCGGGCCTTTGTGCTTCTCAGGCGGAAGAGAAAATTGCGAAGCGGCATCAGACCACGCTGGGGTTGTACTGTCATCCGCAAGAGGCGGCCAAGATGTTAAAAGAGGGAAAGGGCCAGGTCTACTTGCTCGATGTCCGCACGCCGGGCGAGTACGTCTTCCTCGGCCACCCGAAAATGGCGCGGAATATCCCGTACAGCTTTCTCGTCGAGGAGTGGTCCGAGGCACTGAAGAAGCCTGACATGCAGCTCAACGCCAATTTTGTCGAGGAAGTGAAAGCCCACTACCAGCCGGATGATACCATCATCCTCATGTGTCGCTCCGGCGACCGCAGTGCCCGCGGCGTCGATCTCCTAGCCAAGGCGGGCTTCACGAAGGCTTACACGATGCTCGAAGGCTTTCAGGGCGATATGATCGACGGCCGCCGCTCCAAGTTTGGCTGGGCCAACCGCGGCCTCGACTGGACGTACCAACTCAATCCCGAACTCGTCTACAAAGGCGAAAATAAGTAGCGCTTAGCGGCGGCGGCGCAGGAGGAGAGCCGCCGCGCCAAGGCCGAGGAGCAGGCCAGTGGCCGGTTCGGGCACGACTTCGACGTTGATGTTGGACCAGCCGGTGCCGGACGAAAGAACCATGATGTCGCCATCGCTGGCTTCCAGGATCGCTTGTTCATCGTCTGAAAAAAAGTCGGGGTAGTCGAGGGTGGTGCCGTTGCCACTCACCGTGGCAGGACTCGCGTCCAAGAAAAAGTTTAGGCTAAGGCCAACACTGCCAGATTCAAACACTCGTATGCTGGTATTCCTGGCATCAATGATGTTAACACTCGCGTCGAAAAGACCAGCGAGGGAAATTCCAGGGAGCGTAAAGGCACCCACGCCTCCGTCCCAGATCGCGCGGCCGTTGCTTGCAGTCGTCCCGCTATCGGTGCCGCTGAACGAGATGGTTTTGGCGGCCGCATCCACGGTCAGGAGGAGTTGGGCGGAAGCCGGAGTCATGGAGAGACTTAGGCCAAGCAGAAGGATGGAGAGAAAGCGAGTCTTCATAGGTCTAGGCGGGCTCAAGGAAGGAATTTGCTGAGTTTTGTGTAGCTTGCTTCATGCCAGTCTTGAGTGGCAAGCACAAAGGCAAGCCGGGGGAATGTGATCATTTAAGAGGGTGAACTAGGTAATAATAGCCGGGTGTGTGATAGGTTTGGTTATTTTTGCGCTTCTTGGCGTTCCTAACTACTGGAAGATATCCTAGTATGGGCGGAATGTGCCTTTCTCTCGTTCGCTTGTCTGCGCGGCATCTCGCCGGCGTTTCGCCGCCGACGCCGCGCTCTTCGACGGAGTTAACCAGTTGTGGTAATTCGTAAGCGTTTGGCGTAGAATATTTCACAGGTGGGGATGGTTTGCTCTGGCGCCGTCCTACTTTCACGACGCATATGCTCATCTTTTCAACCAATTCCCGACTTACTTGGGTTCGTGCGATGCTCCTAGCTGGAGCGGGCATGCTGCCCTGTGCCGCGGCTGAGCTGGACTGGTCGAGCGTAAGCTGGACGTCGGGCACGCTTAGTCAGTCCTACAGCAACGTGGATGGCACCACGGTCGACATTGACTTTACTTTTCCCGCGACCGTGACGACGGGAAACGCGCTGTATCCAACGGGGACGCCCAGCCCGAGCAACGGCGCTTTCGTGACTGGATCTCCAGAAATCAACACGGACTTGACGACGGACGATGCGCTTTACCTGGAGCTGGACTTCGGCGCGCAGGACCCCAACGAGTACGTGACGCTGGAGATTGATTTTTCGGAAGAAGTGACCGATGTCTCTCTCACCGCGTTTGACATCGATTTCAACGACGATGACTTCCAGGACTTGGTGGTGGTCGTTGGTCTGACGGAGTCTGGGGATTTTGTCGAACCCACTACCTTGGGAATTTCGGCGGGCGTTAACCGACGAACTCGTGGGGCCGTTGGCCGAGCTTTCTTTGACGATACCATTTACGATCCCAACGATCCGGCGGTGATTCGGCGCTCCGGTATTGTGGGTCTCACCACCCAAAGCACCCCGGACGGTGGATCTGGCACCTGGGACTTTGGCGATCAGGAAATCGTCGGGCTGCGCCTCGTTTACACGAATGGTCGTGATGGGCCGGTCACTCCAGACGGGCAAGCCATTGCGCTCGGTAATGTCTCGTTCACGCCCGTCATTCCGGAGGCGGAGACGTATTGGGCGGGCGGAAGCCTTCTCTTTTTGCTCGGCTTCTTTGAGTGGCGCCGGCGGCGGCGCATCGCCTAGGTAGACTGCGGCTGGCCAAGCTAACTTGTGGCTTCATTTTTTCGCAGGCCTAGCACGGCAGCTGTTTCTGTCACAAAGTCGTTACTTTTTGCTAAAGATGCTGCGATTTAGGACGACATACCTCTAGGTAAAACGTCGCCCGCATGAAGCTGCCCACCAAGATTACGTATTTGATTGCTTGCTTTGGCCTCGCATCCGCGACGGCTGCGGAACTGGATTGGTCCAGCGTCAGCTGGCCAAACAGTAGCTTGAACAACACCTACAACAATGTTGGCGGCACCGATGTTGATTTGACCTTTAATTTTCCGACATCAGGAGCGCCGCCATTGGCGAACGGTGGCACCCAGGCGCCGGAGACGGGGTCTTTTCAAGCCAGCTCACCTCGGATCGCCAATGGCACGACAGCGACGTCCGTCGACGATGCTCTCTTCATGCGGGTGGGCTTTTCCAACGATAATCCGAACGCCTATGTGTATCTGCAAATAGACTTTAGCCAGACCGTGTTGGACGTGACGGTCTCGGTGAATGATATCGACACCGGTAGTGGCTGGCAGGATATGGTGGTCGTCTTTGGCGAGAGGCCAGACGGCACGTACATCGCGCCGACGACCCTAACCGGCGGGAACTCCAACGATACGACGCCCGGGACCCCCAATCGCAACCAATACAACAAGACTCTTTATTCCGGGAACAAAACCAACCCGACGATTGAGAATTCCGGCATCTACGGTACGTCGACCAACCCGGATACGAATCTAAATGGGGGACTAGGAACCTGGGACTTTGGTTCGCAAAACATTGATCGCCTCCACTTTGTTTACACCACCGGGGCAAATGGTCCTAATAATCCCAACACTCAGCATATTTCTTTGAACAACGTCTTTTTTACGCCCGTCATTCCAGAGGCGGAGACGTATTGGGCGGGCGGAAGTCTTCTCTTTATGCTCGGCTTTTTCGAGTGGCGCCGGCGGCGGAAGCTAGTCGACTTGTGTTAATCAGTTGGCTTAATTTTGCTTAACTTTAGGTAAAAGTTGCCGATATAAAGGGTAATGCGATGAAACCTTGGAATGAATTGGGTTTCATCAGCTCTTGTTTATATGACGCGAACTCTTTCCAACCTTTGTTCTGCTTGTGGCAGGTCACTCGTCCTCTTGGGCCTGGTGGCGATGGGAATGGTACGCGTTCCCGCCGCGGAGTTGGACTGGTCCTCCGTGACCTATCCCGGTGGGTCTCTGTCAAATACCTACAACAACGTGGATGGCACCACGGTCGACATCACGTTTGATTTTCCATCCTCGGGAACGCCGGTGGGGAGCAACGCGGGCAGCCCGAATCCTAGCACAGGTGGTTTTGCCGGAGGCTCGCCCGAAATTAACACGGATGTCACCACGAATGATGCGCTCTATATAGAACTGCAGTTTGATCCGCAAACGCCCCGCGAATACGTCACGCTCGATATTACGTTTAGTGAGGCAGTCAACGAAGTCAGCATGACGGTCTTCGATATCGATTTTGGCGCGAATGACTTCCAGGATTTGGTGATTGTCCGCGGCATTACCTCAGGCGGAACGGCGGTCGCGCCGACCACCTTGACGGATGACCCGGCCTTCAATGATACCTCGGTCGGTTTCCCGGGTGACTTTACCGACACGATTTTCTCCGACAGCGCGACCGATGCCGACTTGCAGGCCTCCAGCATTGTGGGGCTTTCGGCCAATGGGACGGATGACCGCGCCTTTGGCATCTGGGACTTTGGCTCCCAGGAGCTGGTTGGTGTTCAACTCGTCTACACGAATAGCATTGCGGCGCCGAATGACCCAGACGGCCAATGGGTCTCTCTTGGCAATGTCTTCTTCACACCGGTGATCCCGGAGGCCGAAGTCTATTGGGCGGGCGGTGCGATGTTGGTGTTGATTGGTTTTTACGAGTTTCGCCGCCGTCGGCGGCAGCCTGCGCAAGAGTCGGGCCAAGCCTGAGCATTTGCGCCTTCGGGGCGAGTGGGTTAGTTTGGTTTACTGGCCTAAAGCAGCAGCATCCTACCCAATCGCTTCTAGGTTCAGGTGGAGTCAGCTAGGCGTTTGGATCACGCCAGCAAACGGGAAAAGACCATGCTCTCCTCCGGCCACCGCCACCTTGTTTCCCTGCTGGCAATTCTTGCCTGGAGTCCGGGGGACTCTGTTCGGGGAGCGGAGCTGGACTGGTCGTCGGTCACGTACACCTCAGGTTCTTTGGGGGCGACCTACAATAACGTTGGCGGCACGGCGGTCGACATCACCTTCGACTTCCCGACGACCGGTGCTCCGGTCGGGAGTAACGCCGGCAGCCCGAATCCCAGCACGGGGGCGTTCATCAACAGCTCACCGATTATCAACACCTTCATCACCTCGGATGATGCTTTGTTCGTCAGCATGGATTACGGGACGCAAACCCCTCGCGCCTACGTCACACTCAACATCACCTTTAGTGAAGAAGTCCGAGATGTGGATTTAACCGTCTTCGACATCGATGCCGTAGGCGGTGCTTACCAAGATTTCGTCATCGTTCAGGGAATTACCTCGGGCGGAACGGCTGTTGCCCCCACCACCTTAACGGACGATCCTGCCATCAATGATACCTCGGTCGGTTTTCCAGGGGACTACACCGGCACCATCTATTCCAACAACGCCAACGATGCCGATTTGCAGGGATCGAGTATCGTGGGTCTTGGTTCAAACAATGCGATTGATGGCGGCACCGGGAACTGGGACTTTGGCTCGCAAGAATTGGTCGGCATCCAGCTGGTTTACACGAACAGTGTAGCGGCTGCCGCCGATCCCACCGTCCAATGGATTTCACTGAGCAACATCACCTTCACGCCGGTCATCCCGGAGGCCGAAGTCTATTGGGCGGGCGGGGCTTTGCTTGGTTTAGTGAGTCTGTTCGAGATTCGCCGCCGTCGACGAACCAAGGAAGAAAGCTGAGAAAGCCTCGAGGTTGCGCGCTCGCGGCTAGGACCAAGAGAGGGTCGTGGCGGGATGCTCGAAGCTGGTTTCGTGCAACTGAATCTGCCCGTGGTCCGTGGCTTCCAGTTGCTGGCCAACCGCTTGGCGGGCCAGGGCCGGCGTGTTGCAGTCCGGGCTGAGGTGGCCCAGGTAAATATCTTCCAGGTCGGGCCCCGCCACCTGCTCAGCCACCTCCGCAGCTGCGGCGTTGCTTAGGTGACCGTGCCGACTCAGGATGCGTTGCTTGACGGACCAGGGGCGCTTGGTGTCCTGCTGAAGAAGTTGGGGGCAGTGGTTTGCCTCCAGGACCAAGGCGCGGGAACGCCGCACCCGCTCAACGACAAGCTTGGTGGCGTATCCCAAGTCCGTGAGGAAGCCGACACTCCCCAACTTGTGTCGGAAGATGAAGCCAACCGGATCGTACGCGTCGTGCGGCACGGCAAAGCTGTCCACTTCCAGGTCAGCGTGGCGAATGGTCGCACCCGTATCGAAGAGCCGCCAGCCAGCGTAGTCTTGGGGAAGTTTTTCGCGCAGGCATTCGGCCGTCAGGCGGTTGGCGTAAACGGGGATGCCGTATTTCTTCGCCATGGTTTTGAGGCCCATCACATGGTCGCCATGTTCGTGAGTCAGGAAGACGGCTTGGACATCGGCCAGCTCGCGCTCGATTCCGGCCAGGCGTTGTTCGATCTGCCGACAACTGAAGCCAGCGTCGACCAGGATCCGGGCGTGCTCGGTCTCCAAGTAGGCGCAATTGCCTCGGCTGCCACTGCCCAGGATCGTGAAATTCAGCATGAGTTGTTATCGCAAAATCGGCTCGTCCAGGCAAGAGGAGGTGTCAGACAAACGGGGCAGGGATGTCCCGTCATCGAGGTAATCCGTTTCTGTAGAGACGCTTTAGAAGCCTTCCAAGTGTTTTGGTTTTTTTACCTCCTCCAGGATAGCTTCTTTATATTTGCGGCTGTAAATCGTGAGGGCGTTTTTCTCATAACTGGCCCGCTGCCCGCCCACGCGTTCCCAGGTCTTCTTCTTTTCGCGATCCGGGAACCACTTTTTGCCGCCAGCGTTGGCTGCGAGCAAGGTCTCGATTTCCTGGTCAGACATGGCGAGGACTTTGCGGTCTTTGAACTTGCTGTAGATGACTAAAACGGCTTCCTGCCCCTGGAAACCAATCATAATGGCGATGCCGTTCTTCACGTAGATCCGCGCTTCGTCGTAGCCCGGCTTGGCGGTCTCAGAGGTTTGGTGCTTCCCGTAGCGCTTCTCGCATTCCGCGATGGTCTCGCCAATCCGCGCCTGGCTGGTGGCGCAGAGAATGAGGAAGGTGAAAAGGGTGGCAAGAATTCTCATGAGCGGAGGTAGTCAATCAAGTCCCAAGCTTAGCTTGAAATTTGGCTGGGCGACGAATCATTTCCCGCTTGCGAGGGTGGGAGGAAGCGTCAGTATGGACTTATGTTTGTGCATAGCGTTTATTTCTGGCTGCAAGAAGGAACGGACCACGCTGCCTTTGCGGCTGACCTCGCCACCTTGGCCGATATCCCGACCGTGAAGGGCTACCACATGGGGACGCCGGTCCCGAGTGAGCGTCCGGTCGTGGTGGGTGATTACGACTACGGCATCACCGTCATCTTTGACGACAAGGCGGGGCACGATGCCTATCAGGACGATCCGCTGCACCACGCTTTCTTGGAAAAGAGCAAACCGAAGTTCGCGAAAATCCAGGTTTACGACTTCGACTAAGAGCACTTGTAAGTGCAAGTTTCGGCTTGACTTTTTTGCGGAAAATTTAATTACAGATATGTAATGGCACGCAATTTGCTTGCTATTATGGTATAGGCACTCCAAGGTCGGAGTATGTCTGGGATCGGGCTGCAACAGAATTTGACGCTGGGACAGACGTTGTCCCCGCAGATGCAGCAAAGCCTGCAATTTTTACAGGCGCCCGCCCTTGAGCTGCAAAGCCTGGTTCAGCAGGAACTGGAAATCAATCCAGTCTTGGAAGACGCCGCTGAGCAGGAAAAACCGGAGAACGCCGAGACGGCAGAAGTGCCCGAAACGCCGGAGCTGCCGGAACCCGATCGCCTGAAAGAAAAGGACGAGGAATGGGACAAGGAGTTCGACCAACTCGCCAAAAACGAAGAAGAGTGGCGTGACTACTTTGCCCAGACCAACAGCACCAGTCGCTACAGCCAGGAGGCGGCGGAGCGGCGCCAATTTCTCTTTGATTCGCAGGTGGAAGCGCCCCGTCTTTCCGATCATTTGAGCCGCCAGTTGGGCTTTGCCACCAGTGATCCGGTGGAGCGCCAGATCGGCGAGGAAATCATTGGTAATCTCAACG
>CAWUJC010000015.1:0-14306 GCA_963922355.1 uncultured bacterium
GACAAAGTAGAACAGGATGAGGACACCCAGACTAAAGAGGAAGGCGTAGGCCTGGAGGTTTCCGGTTTGGAAGAGGCGCAGCATCTGGCCAGAGAACTCGGCCAAGGCGGCGGAGCCGCGGACAAAGAGGCCGCTGATGATCCAGTCGTCAAACCAGGCGAGCAAACGGGCGAACGCCTGCTGAATTTTCAGGAGCACGTTGTCGTAGATCTCGTCGACGTAGAACTTGCGGTTGAGCACAACCATCGGGCCAAAGCGGTAGGGCTCCTGGCTCTTGCCCATGTAGAGGAAAATAGCGGAAGCCGTCCCAATTGCGAAGAAGGACCAGCCGACCACCTTGCTCAGCCATTCAGGCTTAAAGTGATTGGAGAACTGCTCCAGCCCGCCGTAGGTGGCCTGACCGTAGTAATGCTCCCAACCCCAAACCGGCCAGCCAGCGCCCAGCGCGAAGAGCGCCAGCGTCGCCACCGGGAAGATCATCACCCAGCCGTACTCCTTAGCGTGTTCGGCCTGCTCCGTCCGCGGTTTGCCGAGGAAGGCGATCGTCATCAGGCGGAACATGTAGAAAGCGGTGAGGATGGCGGCGCCAAAGCCAATCCAATACAGCGCCACCGCTCCCGGAACGTTGGAACCGCCCGCTAGCTCGATGATCAAGTCCTTGGAGAAATAGCCGGCCGTGTAGGGGCAGCCCGAAAGCGCCAAGGCGCACATCAAGAAGCAACCAATCGTGATCGGCATCTTCTTCCAAAGTCCACCCATCCGCCAGGTGTCTTGTTCTTCGTGGCACTGGTGGATGATCGCCCCCGAGCAGAGGAACAAGCCAGCCTTGAAGCAGGCATGCGTGGAGAGGTGGAACATGGCGGCACCCGGCGCACTGATGCCGACGGCCATCACCATGTAGCCGAGCTGCGAAAGCGTTGAATAAGCGAGGATGCGTTTGATGTCATCCTGCTGGCAACCAATAAAGGCGGCCCCCAAGCAGACGCCCGCCCCGACCCAGGCAATCACGGTCAACGCATCCGGGGACATGGCCAAAATCGGGAAGACGCGGCAGAGCATGTAAACGCCAGCCGCGACCATGGTGGCGGCGTGAATGAGGGCGGACACCGGGGTCGGGCCTTCCATCGCGTCCGGCAGCCAGACGTGAAGCGGGAACATGGCGCTCTTTCCCACGCAACCGCAGAAGAGAAGCAAGCCCATCAGGGTCAGCTCCCAAGCCGGGAGAGCCGAAAGCGCGGCCAGAGCGGCTTGGCCCGCCGTGCTGTCGAAGTCGAGGGTCAAGGTCCCGGTCGTGCTCCAGTAAATGAGGATCCCGAGGAGGAAGCCGAAGTCGCCCACGCGGTTGCAGAGGAAGGCCTTCTTGGCGGCAGCAGAGGCGCTTTCCTTGAACCACCAGAAGCCAACCAGGAGGTAAGAACTCAAGCCGACCAGTTCCCAGAACATGTACATCATCACCAAGTTGTCGGCGATGACGATGCCGAGCATCGAGAACATGAACAAGGAGAGCAGGCCAAAGAAACGAGCGCGATCCTTGTCGTGGTCCATGTATCCGACAGAGAAGACATGGACGAGGAAGCCAACACCGGTGACGACCAGCAACATGGCGCGAGAAAGCGGGTTATCCAGCCAGCCGATTTGGATTTGGAGCGTGCCGACGTCGATCCATTTGATCAGCGGAGCCGTTGGCACGTGGATGGCCTCAAGCCAGATACCAAAGGCGATGAGTAGCGCCAGACCCGAGCAAAGAATGCTGACGGCCTGGGCCATGAAATTCTCCTTCCGCAGCCAGACGAAGTTGACCGCCGCCGAGAACAGCGGCAGGAGCAGCATCAACCAGGCAATCCAGTTATTGAAGAATTCGGCTAACATGCAGGAATGATGAGCGTTAGAATTTCAGTAAAGTGAGGTCCTCGACGAGGGTCGTCTTACGGACACGATAAAGGGCAACGATCAAGGCCAGACCCACGGCGACTTCCGCCGCCGCAACGGTGATGACAAAGAACACCATGATTTGGCCGTCGAGATGATTGGCCGAAGCGGCTCCTTCGGTGGAGGCAAAGCGGCTAAAGGCGATGAGCGACAAGTTGGCGGCGTTGAGCATCATCTCCATGGACATGTAAATCACGATCAGGCTGCGGCGGAAGATAATCCCGGCCAAGCCCAGCGAAAACAGGATCGCGCTGACGATCAGATAATGTTCGAGCGTGATTTCAGACATGGGTTATTGATGAGACGATTCCCCGCCAATGCCTCGGCGGCTCAAGATGACGACGCCCACCGTGGCGGCCAGCAGCAGAACGCCGGTCGCGAGGAAGGGCAATTGATATTCCGTAAAGAGCAGTGTCCCGAGCGCACTGGCATCGTAGGCACCCGGTTTATCCGGCAGGGAATCCATCGTGGCTTTGCCCGCAGGCAAGAGATCGACCACTTGGGCGAAAAGCGCAATCAGCCCCCCGGCAATGGCCAAGCCGAAGAGGTAACTAAAGATGCTCCGCCGCCGCGCGGTGGAGGCCTTCAAGTCCAACAACATGATGATGAAGAGAAAGAGCACCATCACGGCACCGGCATAAACCAGAATCTGAATCGCCGCTAAGAAAAAGGCATTGAGCAACACAAAAAGCCCGGCCATGAAGCCGAAGGAAAGCACCAGAAAAAGGGCCGAAGCAACCGGATTACGACTCGCAATGACCAGCACACCGCAACCGATTGTGCCAATCGATAAAATCCAAAATAGGATGGGTTGCCAAGCGATGTCCATTCCGGCGTTTTCCTTTGCCAGTCCCCTGTGAGGTTGCAAGCCAGAACTTACCGGCCCTGGTAAAATAGACCAAGGCGGGAAGAGCGGGCGTGCATCGTGTTACGTCTTATTTATTCTGCCACTTCTTCACTGGCAAAGGCATGACCCCGCCGAGTTCATAAAGCTTTTTCTTGTCGTGAACCATCTCCTCGCGGGACAGTCCGGTGATCGCGTAGTCCTTGCGGAGGAAGATCGCTTCCTCCGGACAAACTTCTTCGCACAGCCCGCAATAGATGCAGCGGATCATGTCGATCTTGAACTCCTTGGGGCCTTTCTCGACGTGGGAGTTCGTGGCATCCTCCGGCAACTCGCCCGGAGTGATCTCAATGGCACGCGGGGGGCAGATGAACTCACAAAGCTGGCAACTGACGCACTTTTCCCGGCCATCCTCATCGTGAACCAAGGTGGGTGCCCCACGATAGCCGTCCGGCATCGGCCACTTCTGTTCCGGATATTGCATCGTCACTTTGCTCCGACCGGTAAAACGGCGGACCAAGTGCTTGAGGGTGATGACCAAACCACCGAGAATTGCGGGGAGATAGATCTTCTCGGCGAAGGTAAGTTCGGGGCGTTTGACGACCAAGGCCATGCCGTCACCATAGTCAGAATTAAGCTGCCTGCAACGACTTTGTGAATCATTTCACAAAGTTAGGCGGATTAGCGCTGTTTTGAGGGGCATTAATGGTGGTTTATCCTGACCAAAACTGAACAATGAGGTGATTTCGCCCTCGCCAAACGCCCGTTGCGCCTTAGTAGTAAGGGACGACACCCTCGCGCCCGCTTTATGAATTTTTCCACGTTGACCACCTTCCTCCTCGCGCAAACCGAAGCTGCTTCCACTTCGGGCACCAAGATCAAGCTCACCGACACGACGAAGGCCGTGGATCAAACCGCCAAAAATATTATCAGCGGTCAAGGCAGCCCGATTCCCTTCGTCAGTGACGAGGAGTGGGCGCAAGCGAAACCTTACATCTGGGAGTTTGGCTTGGATTGCCTCGCCGCCGTCATTGTCCTGTTTTTCGGCTGGGTCGTCGCCAAAGCTCTGAGCAACACGGCTCGCCGATTCCTGGAGAACCAAGAACACCTCGACATTACGGTCTCGCTCTTGATCTCCCGTCTCATCACCTGGGCCATCATGCTCCTCGCCATTGCCGGGGTTGCCCAAATCTTTGGCCTCGGCGCCAGTATGTTTGCGGCGATTGGTGCCGCCGGCTTGGGGATTGCCCTCGCCCTCAAAGATACGATGTCCAACGTGGCCTCCGGCGTGATGCTGCTGGTCATTCGCCCGTTCAACGTCGGCGATGCGGTCAAACTCGGCAGCGAGGTCTTCATCGTTGATGAAATCGGCCTCTTCTCCGTCCGCGCTCACCTGCCGGATGGCCCGACCGCCATGGTCCCCAACTCAAAGATCACTTCGGCGGAAACCATCAACTACGGTGTATGCCACGACGACGTCCGCCGCCTCGACCTCACGGCCAGCATCGGCTACGACGACGACATCAACCAAGCGTTTGAGGTCCTCAACAACGTGCTGGATGCCGAAAAACGCGTCCTCAGCAAGCCGGAGCGTCTGCTCGCCGTGAGCGAAATGGCCGACTCCAGCGTCAACCTCCTCGTCCGCTGCTGGACCAAGCGCACCGATTGGTGGGGGGTGAAATGCGACCTAACCAAAGCGATCAAGCTTTCGCTCGACGACGCCGGCATCAGCATCCCGTTCCCGCAACAGGATGTGCACGTGGTTTCCGGCAACTACGGGGGAGCGCCTACTGGTGATGAGGTCTCGACCAAAACTCCACCACCGGCCGAGGACCCGCTCCAGCTCTCTCTGGCCAACCAAGCTCCGGCTGAAAAGGCCAAGCCAGCCCCGACTGAGGAGCCGATGACGGAAGCCAAGCGCTGGTCCGGCCTTCGCCTCCCCGAAGCCAGCTAGTTCTGCTGGCTCCCCCTTACTCCCACTCGTGAGAAGAAGCTGTCTACGGTCTTCTCAACAAGCCACGCTAGGTTACCAATCGGAAAGAACAAGTAAAAACACGATAAATTTTACAATACAACACACAGTATAACTATATTTTTTATAGTACATTATTCTATTGAAATGCTTCCAATCCCATCAGATGGGGGAATTTTCAGGAAGTTTACCAGGAGGGCCCTGCCTAGCGAGCTAGCTGGCACGGGGCGAGCGCATGAGTAGATCGAAGTTGATCTACCATCATGACGAGCGCCCCTGCCCTTCCCGAAATTCGCCACACTGTCGCCGAGACCGAACGCGACAGCTTGATCGGCGAATACCTGCCGCTGGTCCAACGCTTGGTCGAACGCCACGTCTACTACCTCCCGCCCGCCCTGGACAAAGAAGACCTGGTCAGCGCTGGCATCATCGGCCTCATTCAGGCAATCGACCGTTACAGCCCGCGCGAAGGCGCCAGCCTCAAGACTTACGTCACCATCCGCGTGCGGGGTGCTATTCTGGATGAACTGCGACGTCACCAGGTGGTCACCCGCCAAAGCCGAGACTCCGCCAAGCAATTGGCCAACGCGCAGACCGACCTGGCCCAATCCCTGGGGCGTGAACCGCTGGAAGAGGAAATCCGCGCCGCGCTGAAGCTGGATCCGCACGAGTTCGCCCACCTCCTGGAAAAGGCCCGCCCCGTCTATGTGACCAGCCTTGATGCCACCACCTCCTCGGACGAAGAAAGCGAGCCGAGCGTGGCCGACTGTACGGCTGATCCCAACGTCGTCTCCCCACTCGACGAGGTCATCCATCAAGACGACGTGGTCCTGGTTCGCCAACTCCTTGAACTCCTTTCCCCCCAGCAGCTCCTCGTCATCAAAATGTTTTACGTGGATGGCAAGCGGGGCAAGGAAATCGCCCGCGAACTGAAGCTCTCTGCTTCTCGGGTTTCTCAGCTGCACACGCTGGCCATCAGCCGCCTGCGCTCGGCTTTTCACGCGGCGCGACGCTAGAACATTCTAGCTACTACTCTGATCTTGATAGACAACGTCGTCCCGGCAGCGGACGTACTGAGAAAAAAATTCGCTCTACGCCCCGTCGATGAAAGGGTGCAGCGTCACGCTGCCAACGACTGCTACCAACCCAAGGTCATCGCCACGCGCACGGAGGGCGGCAGTCCTCTGCCGCCGCAGAGAGAGCGGATGAGGAGGCGCGGCGGCACAGACTGCCGCCCTCCGCGTGTTAAGCGAAAGCACAAAGAATCCGCAAGAATCTAACGGGGTCCAGCGTCACGCTGGTTACTTGCGGAACCGGCGGAAACCGACCGCGCCAAGCCCCAACAGCACCAAAGCGGCAGAGCTCGGCTCAGGAACCACGCTCACCGTCAGAGGATTGTCCGAAACCCCGAAGAGGGTACCAAAGCTCTCGCCATCAAGAGAGGCCAGAATGGCTTTATTGCTGCTGTCGAGCGAGCTGTAGGACTGAAAAATCCCTGTTCCCGTCACCGTGTTGTTCGTTCCGAAAAAACTGAGATTTAAGTTGAAGATATTAAAGTTGCTATTGAATATCAGCGCGGTGTCAGGGGTGTTCAGCGTGCCGAACGCCAAAGTGTAAGCATCCCCGGTCGAGTAATCGGCCGTCTCTCCCACCGTCACCGACGGAACAGACACTGCCCAGGAAATATTGTTTCCACTTGTAATGACGAAATCAGAACCCGTCAGGGCAAACTCTTCCGTGACGTCATTGATCTCCAGGATCAACTGGGCCGAGGCCGAGCTAAACGTCCCCAAGAAGAGGGCGAGGAAGCAGATTCTGCTGAACATAAGCATTTTTTATCTAATCATGAGACCCAGTGTCGATCCAAATTTTCGGGTGGGTCGCGTGGGTTAGTGGCGGAAGTGGCGGTTGCCGGTAAAGACCATGGCCATGCCACGCTCGTTAGCGGCGGCAATGACTTCGTCGTCGCGCTTGCTGCCCCCTGGCTCGATGGCTGCGCTGGCACCAGCATCGGCGGCGGCGATCAGACCGTCCGCAAACGGGAAGAATGCGTCCGAGCACACCGTGCTGCCTGCGAGATCCAGCCCGGCTTCCCCGGCTTTCCAAACCGCGATCTTGGAGGAATCGACCCGGCTCATCTGCCCGGCACCGATGCCCAGAGTCTGCACCGCGTTGGCGTAAACGATGGCGTTGCTCTTCACGTGCTTGACCACCTTCCAGCCAAAGCGCATGGCAGCCCATTCGGCTTCGGTTGGCTCGCGTTCGGTCACCACACGCCAGTCCTCACCGGTTTCATCTGGCGCTTGCTGGTCAACAGACTGCACCAGCCCGGCGGAACCGACAATGGAACGGAAGGCGAATTCGGAGGCGGGCTCGGCCCACTTGTTGACGATCAAGCGGAGGTTCTTCTTCTTTTCCAGACGCGCCAGGGCATCGGGAGCAAAGGAAGGCGCGATGATCACTTCGCTAAAGATTTCGCAGATCGCTTCGGCGAGCGGGAGGTCGAGTTCGCGGTTACAGACGATGATCCCGCCGAAGGGTGCCTGGTGGTCCGTCGCGTAAGCGCGGTCCCAAGCTTCGCGCAAGGTGGGCGCCTGCCCCACGCCGCACGGATTGGTGTGCTTGAGGATGGCCACGGCCGGATCGCCGTCGCGCAAGTCGTGGATGAGGCGCACCGCACCGTCGATATCGATGAGGTTGTTGTAGGAAAGCTCCTTGCCGTGGAGCTGTTCGAAGCTCTCGTAGAACTTGCCGTAGAGACCGGCCGCCTGGTGTGGGTTCTCACCGTAGCGGAGACTCTGGACGCGCGGCATGGCGGCAAACTGCGCCGGCAAGGCGTCTTCGCCTTCCGCCTGCTTTTCGAGGTAATCCGCAATCAGCGTGTCATAGCGGCTCGTGGTCTGGTAAACCTTGCGGGCCAGCTTGGCGCGCAGCTCCGGCGTGGTCTCGCCGCTGGCCTGTAGCTGGGTAATGACCTCGGCGTAATCCTCCGGATCCGTCACCACCGTCACGCTGCGGTAATTCTTGGCCGCGCTACGGAGCATGCTCGGGCCGCCGATGTCGATGTTCTCGATGGCCAGCTCCAGTGTGCAATCCGGCTTCTGGATCGTCGCTTCGAAGGGATAGAGATTCACCACCACCACGTCAATCGGCGCGATGTCGTGCGCCTCGGCCTGGGCGACATGCTCTAGGTTATCCCGCAGGTGGAGCAAGCCGCCGTGCACGATCGGATGAAGCGTCTTCACCCGGCCATCCATCATCTCGGGAAAGCCAGTGATGTCGGAGACATCCAGGACGGTAAGCCCGGCTTCGCGCATGGCTTTGGCCGTGCCGCCGGTGGAAACTAACTCGTAGCCAGCGGTGGCCAGGGCGTGGGCCAGATCAACCAGGCCACTTTTATCGGAAACTGAAAGTAAGGCGCGTTTCTTCATGCTACTTATTTCTTTTTCTTCTTCTTGGTCTTTTTGGCCGTCGCTACTTTAGGGACCGACACTAATTCTACGTCGCCACCGCCCTTTTCAATCCGGCCAATGGTGTAACCACCCGTCAACTTGAGGGCTGCCGCTTCATCCTTTTTGGCCACGACAAAAGCCATGCCGATGCCCATGTTAAAGACTTGGTAAAGTTCCTCGTCCGGCACGTTGGCCTCAGCCGCGAGAAACTTAAAGAGCGGCGGGATCGGCCAGCTCCCCAACTCGATCACCGCCTTGGTGCTACTTGGCAGGACTCGCGGCAGGTTATCGACCAAACCACCACCGGTAATGTGGGCCATGCCCTTGATCTTCACCTTGGCCCGCAGCTTGCGGATGATTGGGAGGTAGTTGACGTGCGTCTTGAGCAAAGCAGCACCGATGTTTTCGCGCATACCGGTGACGCGGTCGTCCACGCGCATGCCGAGCTTGTTGAAGATGATCTCACGAGCGAGCGAGTAACCGTTGGTGTGCAAACCGGAAGATGCCGCGCCGATGATCACATCGCCGGGCTTGATCTTGCTGCCGTCGATCATCGCCTTGCCGTCCACCACACCTACGATCGCGCCCACCAAGTCGTAATCGCGACCGTGGTAAAGCCCCGGCATCTGGGCCGTTTCGCCGCCCAATAAGGCGCAACCGCTTTTGGCACAGCCGCGAGACAACCCCTTGATCACGCCAGCAAACATCTCTTGGTCGAGCATGGAGACGCCAATGTAATCGAGGAAGAAGAGGGGTTCGGCCCCAATCACCGCAATGTCATTCACGCAGTGGTTGACCAGATCTTCGCCAATGGTGTCGTGCCGCTCAAGTAGGTTGGCCACTTTCAGCTTCGTGCCCACGCCGTCAATGCTGGCCACCAAAGTCGGCTTGCGCATGCCTTTGAAATTCGGGGCGAAGAGGCCGCCAAAGCCACCAATCGAGCCAATCACTTCCGGACGGCGGGTGCTGCGGACCATTTTGGAGATACCGGCTTTAACGCGGTTGCCCAGATCCACGTCCACGCCTGCTTGTGCGTATGCTTTCATAGAAATAGAAGAACCCGGTCAGAAACCGGGGCTTTTATTCATACCGGGTTGCGGGAGCAGGTCAATCCCGTGACGCCTCCAGAGGCAAAATAGGGCCTCCGCCTCTCCCATTTAAGCCGAGCTAATACCCGTAGCCGTGGGATTCGTCGACCGGGGCCTCAGGCGGGAAGTTACAGACCGCCGCGCCAATCCCGGCCAGAATCAGGACGGCTAGCATGGCGACTCCCCAGCGGAGCCACCACGGGAGATGCTTGATCCCAGGCAGGAAATACACACTCGCTGCCAAGGGCGAAACAAACACGAGTGCCGCCGCCCACAAGGGGACGTACACCGCGTACCAGACCCCATTGAGGAGCAGGCAGGACGTCACTAGGGCATGGAAGGTAGCCGGAGCGCCGGTTGCTTTCTTTGCCGGAAAAAGAGCCAGGGCCAGAAAGAGCAGCCCCATCGCCAAGCCCAACACACCTCCGATTTGGCCCAACTTGGCCGTACCGCCGAGGAGAACCGCCATCCCGCCGAAGCCCGCCGCGGTGGCCAAGCTAAAGACGGAGAGCGGCTCCGGGAGACCGCGGGACTGAAAATCAATCAACAGCCAGACCAAGGCAATGGCCAGCATCAGGCCACCCACCCACCAGATGGCGTCCGCCCCTTGGATCAAGGGCCCGGCCGTCAAATAAACCACCACGCCAACGGCCACCATCCGGAGTGGCGTCGAGATAAACGCGCGGCGCTGCCACCAGCCCGTGATGCCGCCGATCAAGCCAGCGGCCAGGACTATCCAGAGCAGCCAGTCGTTCGTCACCACCGCCGGGACCGGTGGCCAGCCCTGAATGGCGACGACCGAAACCGAAAGCCCCAGCGCGAGCGCCCAAGAGGCAATCGTGGGGTCGGAATGCCGCTCCACCGAGGGCTTCCACATCCGCCACCCCACCGCGAGGATCAACGCCACCACCAGCAAGGGCAGGCCAAGCCCGAGGACCACAAGCTGGAAAATAAATGCGTCGATCGCCATGACGGTGGGGGAGCAAAGATTACGTTGTGCCGCTTACTTCTTCTTCACGGCCTGGATGTGCATCGTCACGATCACGTCGTCGCCGATTTTACCCACACCATAGTCCATACCGAAGAGGGAACGTTTGAGCGTAAACTCACCCCAGCCGCCCACGATCAGATCGTCGCCGCCATCGTTCTTGCCCGTCATTTTGATTTTCAAGGTCACGGTGTTGGTCTTGCCCAGCATGGTCAGGTCGCCGGTCACGGAGTAGCTCTCATCTTCGTTGAGCTTAATGTTCTTGCTCACGAAGGTGGCCTTGGGGAACTGCTTGGTGTTGAAGAAATCCGGCCCCTTCAGGTGCTCGTCGCGCTTCATGTTCCCGGTGTAAATGCTGGCCGTATCAATGTTGATATCCAGCTCATTCTTGGCCGGGTCTTCCATGTTTAGCACAATCTTGCCGTCAAACTTGTTGAAGCGGCCCGGCACGTAGTTCACGCCGTTGTGCATGATCTGGAAGGTGACGGCGGAGTGCACCGTATCGATCTTGTATTCGCCGGTTTCCGCCGCTGTCGCCGGCAGGCAGGTGAACGCCAGCAGGGCGCTAAAAAGGGAGAGGGTCAGTTTTTTCATCATACTTATTTGGTTGTTGCTTAGGGTTAAGGTGTTCCCGAAGGGGAACCGGCGAGCCGTTCCTTCGGTAGAACACGCTAGCACACTCTCAACATAGCGCAATTAGCTTGATGTCAAGGTATATGCCGCTTTTTTTTGAAAGTTTTTCGCCGGGGCAACCTGCTTGGGGTAGTGTTCTACTCATGGAGCGCGTGTTATCCTTTGTTGCCGTTCTTGCCCTCCTGGGTGTGTTAGCTTTTCTGCTGCATGGTTGGTACTTTTCAGTTCCGATCACCCGAGCAACGACCTATCTCAACCAGTTTGGTACTGGCTCCGAAGCGCACGAAAAAGAATACGGTCAGCGCCCCAAAGCGATTGATGAACTCCTGGGGAAGAATCCTCGAGGCATTGTCTTCATGACAATACCCTCCCATTTCTCTCCCCTCGACTACCGCGTGGTCCCATCACCATCCGGAACCGACGCCTTCATCATTGAGTGGATCGGAATCGATGGCTCCTTCGATACGGGCGACGAACGGCGCATGATCCACGACGCCAGCGGCGTCCACATCGGCCGTCCGTGAGAACAATGAAAACCATTGAGATAAAGCAGTATTATCGTTTCGGTTCTTGCCCTAACTTGTCAAAGTCATGAAAGAATACGCCCTGGCGTTTCTCATTCCTCTCACGATTGTTTCCTTCGCGTGCCTCGTGAGTTTTCCAGGTTTCTTTGGTTTATCAAAAACAACGGCAAGTCCGCCTGGCACAAGATTTCTAAATCACACTTATATGGCATGTGATGGCTACTTCTTTGAATATAACCAATCTCCTCGAAGCATCAGAAATCTTTTGGGCGACAACCCTAAAGGTATTAACTACTTAGGGGATTCTGGTCTCCGACAATTTGAACACTACAAAGATCAGCTTCGCGTCTTCAGCGTTAAGCCTGAGAGTGACATCTTTATCATCGAGTTCAGCGGCCCAGATGAAATATTCGGAAACGATGATGACAGTTGGCTGGTTTACCACCCAGGCGGGGGGCTCATCTCAACACCTCAAGACCGTCAAGATAGCGTGACTATCTATACAACCGAGGGGATTATCAACATTTCCCACCGGAACTGAGTGCAGCGTCACGCCCTACTCGAACAAATTGAGCGGGGGCTGGACGGCGACGAGCGGCTCGGCGCGTTCCTTGCGGCGCTCGATGATCATTTGCTCGATCTTGTGATCGAAGGCGACCGGATACTTGCCGTTGAAGCAGGCCCGGCAGAACTGGCTTTCCGGTTTCTCGGTGGAGGCGATCATGCCGTCCTCACTCAGATAGCCGAGGGAATCCGCGCCGAGGTACTCGGCAATCGCGGCGGTATCCATCTGATTGGCGATGAGCGTCTCCGGGTCCGGGAAATCAATGCCGTAATAACAAGCGTTCTTGTGCGGCGGACAACTGATGCGAATGTGCACCTCCTTCGCCCCCGCTTGGCGGAGCGTCACCACCCGGCTCTTGGCCGTGGTGCCGCGCACGATGGAGTCGTCCACCACAATCACGCGCTTACCCGCCACCTCTTCGGCAATGAGGTTAAGCTTCACCTTCACGCCCAAGTCGCGGATCAACTGGCTGGGCTGGATGAAGGTCCGGCCCACGTAGTGATTACGGACGAAAGCCAGCTTGTAAGGGATGCCGGATTCCTCGCTGTAGCCTAGCGCGGCGTAGTTGCCGGAGTCTGGAATCGGCACCACCACGTCGGCTTCGACCGGGTGCTCCTTAGCCAACTGGGCACCCATGCGGGTGCGCACCTGGCTGACCGTCTTGCCTTCCAAGCGGCTATCTGGACGGGCGAAGTAAACGTACTCGAAGACGCACATGCCGCCCTTCTTGGGCGCGATGAAGGGCTTCTCGGATTGAAGCCCGTTTTCGTCAATCGTGACGATCTCCCCGGGCTCCACATCGCGAATAAACTCGGCGCCAATCAAGTCGAAGGCGCAAGTCTCGCTGGAAAGAATGTACGCGCCATCCAACTTGCCAATGGAGAGCGGGCGGAAGCCGTGGATGTCGCGCACGCCAAAGAGTTCCCGCTCGGTCATCGCCGTCACCGCAAAGGCGCCTTCGATTTTGCCCATCGCGTACCGGAGGCTGTCCCGCCGGTTACCGCCGTGTGGCTGGGCCATCAGATGCACGATGATCTCGCTGTCACCGGTCGTCTGGAAGATCGAACCATAGGCTTCCAGCTCATCCCGCAGTACGTTGGCGTTGCAAAGATTACCGTTGTGCGCAACCGCGACTTGCCCCTTGGCGCAATCGACCAAAATCGGCTGCGCGTTCTTGAAGTGGCTGCCACCCGCGGTGGAATAACGCACGTGGCCAACAGCCCGACGACCTTTGAGCTGATCGAGAATCTTGCCCCCCTGGAACACCTGCGGCACCAAGCCCATACCGCGGTGATAGCGGAAGGTTTCGCCCGGGCCGGTGGTCGTGACGATGCCCGCGCTTTCCTGTCCGCGATGCTGCAGAGCGTACAGTCCGTAGTAGGTCAGCTCGGCCGCGTTGGGATGATCAAAGACGGCAAAAACGCCGCATTCGTGTTTGGGGTGGGCCGGTACTTCCATGCGTCGAGGGGTTGGGATTGAGGGGAAAACTGCTTGCGGGGCGATCAGGCATCCTGGGCGGTTTCACCGGTCATCAGCCTCCCGAGCGAGTTGCCCCAGGCTTCTTCCAGTTCTGCCAGACTCCAGTGTAACTTGCTGCCGTTGGTGTTAAACGTCAACCCGGCCTCAGCAGCCTGCACCGAACCGATCCGCTCGGCCCCAATCCCGTGGCCGATCAGCAGCTCCACCGCCGCGCCGACCTGATCCGCCGGCACGCTAACCAAAGCGCGGCTCTGCGTTTCGTTGAAGAGCGTCACATCCAGGCGTTGATGCTCCGGCAGGCAAATCTCGGCCCCAAGCGCGACCTCACCCGTGGGGACGCCGACACAGCTTTCCACCGCCGCCAGGCCCAAGCCACCTTCGCTTAAATCGTGCGCGCTCTGACACAGGCCCGCTTTGATCAAGGCCCGAACGCCATCGTGCAGGCGCTTCTCCAAAGGCAGGTCAAGCTGGGGGCAATCGCCCGTGTGCTGGTTGTGCAACTCGCGCACGTACACCGTGCCGGAAAGCTCCCAGCCCCAACCGCCAACGAGCAAAATGGCATCGCCTTCCGCCTGGAAGTAGGACGGCGTGACGTGAGCTTCGTCCTCAATTAGCCCCACTAGACCAACCGTCGGCGTCGGCTCGACCGCGCCCTTCGGGTTCTGGTTGTAGAGGCTAACGTTACCGCCGGTGACCGGCACATCGAAGAAGTTGCAGCCCTCGGCCAAACCGTCGACGCATTGGGACAGTTCCCAGAAGCGCTCGGGATTGTGCGGATTCCCAAAGTTCAAATTATCGGTCAGCGCGAGCGGGATGGCCCCGGTCATCGCCA
>CAWUJC010000016.1:0-13711 GCA_963922355.1 uncultured bacterium
CGGCCTACAAGGCCCATCGAGGCGAAAAAGCAACGAGCATGACCCTATGATCAAGTGGTTTGAGCGACAGCGGCTCGTCCGCAAGGGGCTCGCCTGCGATAAAACGCGGCGCGACGTGCAGGCGCATAG
Organism: uncultured bacterium; assembly: GCA_963922355.1. GTDB lineage: Bacteria > Verrucomicrobiota > Verrucomicrobiia > Methylacidiphilales > UBA1321 > CAWUJC01. The sequence continues at coordinate 130 of CAWUJC010000016.1, forward strand.
CTGGCGCGATTTTCTCGACTGCTCCCCGGTCGCTCGCTTGGTCTTGCTGGGCGTCATGCTGTTGGCGGTGATGGCGGTTGGCTATTGGGATTCGAAAGATCATGAGCATGCCCACTTTCACCTGCTCACGTTTCTGGTTTTTCTCAGTGGCGTGATGTACGTCCAGCTCGACCTGCCGGACATCTGGAAGCGCAACTCCCGCCTGCTTCTCTTGCTCGGCGTCGTCTGGCTCAACCTAGCGTTGACCAAGGCACTGTTCCTTTGGTCGGCGGCCAACGCCTTCGTCCTGCAAGAGCAGCTCTACTTTCTCGCCCCGAGCGCCTTTGCCCCCTTGTTGGCCAGCTTGCTCCTGGGTTACCGCTCCGGGCTTTACGCCGTCATCAGCTACAGTCTGTTGTCTTCCCTGTTGCTGATGGATTCCAATTATAACCTGCTTACCGTCAGCTTGATCACTGGTTTTACTGCCGTCTACTTTAGCCGCAATTGCCGCAAGCGGAGCAACCTGATTCGCGCTGGGGTGGCGATTGGTGTGGCCAATCTCCTCTGTGCCATCGCCTACGGTTTCGTCAGTCTTCCCCACGGCATCATGGGCATCGACCAAGCGGACCTCTACTCGCTCGGCCAGCAGGCGCTCATTGGCATCTTTGTGGGCATCGGCACAGCACTCTTGGTGAGTGCCATTCTGCCGATTGTGGAAAGCATCTTTGGCATCATCACCGATATTTCCTGGATCGAGATGGCGGACCTGAATCATCCGCTCCTCCAGCAAATGACGATCGAGGCACCGGGCACCTACCACCACAGTCTGGTCGTGGCGAACTTGGCGGAATCGGCCGCGACTTCCATTGGGCTCAACCCGACCAAGCTGCGCGTCATGGCTTACTTCCATGACATCGGCAAAATCATCAAACCGGAGTACTTCACTGAAAACATTCCGGCGGGCGAGAATCCCCACGCCAACCTCTCCCCCACCATGAGCGCGCTCATCATCATTGCGCACGTGAAGGAAGGCGTTGACCTCGCCATTAAGTTTGGCCTGCGCAAGCCGATTATCGATGCGATCAAGCAGCACCACGGCGACTCCCTGGTTTACTACTTCTACCGCCGAGCCAAGCAGATGGAACAGGACGCCAAGGAAGGCGGCCGCATCATGAACATGCGCGAAGAGGACATCCCCGAAGTGTCCGAGAACTCCTTCCGCTATCCCGGTCCCAATCCTCAGACCAAGGAAATTGCCATCCTCTCACTGGCTGACACGATCGAAGCCGCCTCGCGTTCGTTGGATAAGCCGACGCCGTCCCGGATTGAAGCCTTCGTCCGCGATATCGTGGCGCAACGCATCAACGAGGGGACGCTAGATGAATCCCACCTCACGCTGAGCGAAATCCGCACGGCGAGCCGCAGCTTTGTCTTCACCCTCAAGTCCATGATGCACAACCGGGTGGCTTATCCGAAAAATGAACCCGCCGAACGTAAGCCTGTCGAACCGGCAAGCAAGCCGGCCACTCCCGCTCCCGCTCCTCCAGAGACGGCTTGAGGCCGCCTTGGCCTTCTTGCCTCCCACCTTGGCGGACCCTTTGCCCGACGAGCTGGAATTTCACCTACTGGAGAAGGACGAGATGGCGCGTCTGCACGGTGAGTTTTGCGGCGATCCCAGCCCGACCGATGTCATCACCTTCCACCACGGGGAAATCCTCATCTGCCCGGAAGTCGCCGCCGAACAGGGGGGCGATTGGGAGAAAAGCTTGGAGGAAGAAGTTCTCCTCTATGGCATTCACGGGATGCTCCACTTACTGGGCTTTGATGATCACACCAACGCGGACTATGACCGCATGGCCGCTGAACAGGAGCGGGTCTTGCAGCTCGTCTTGAAAAAGGTCCCGGCGTGAGCGAGCCCCATCCCACTCAAGGTTTCGTGTTGGGGCGTCAGCCTTACGGAGACACCAGCTTGATCGTCCGCTGGCTCACGCCAGATTTGGGGCGGATCAGTACCATTGTGAAAGGTGCGGCCCGGCCCAAGAGCAGCTTCGCCGGGCAAATTGATCTCTTCTATCTCTGCCAGGTGCTGGTGGTGCCGCCCAAGTCCGGTGATCTCTACCAACTGCGCGAAGCTCAGCTCCAACAGCGCTACGCTGGGTTGACCCGCGATTGGCTGATCCCCACCGCGCTCCAATATTTTGCCGATCTCATTGCTGCGGTCACGGAAGAAGGCGCTGCTATCCCGGAAGACTTCGCCCTTTTCCAGCGTGCGGCCCAGTACCTGGATCGCAGCCCCATCTCGCTTCGTGCCTTGCGTAAGTTCGAGTTCGTTTTGCTGGAGAACAACGGCTACGCGCTGGGGCCGCAAGACCAAGTCGAACGCGTGCTGTCGCGCGCCCACCTCACGGTGCCCAAGTCCCGTGCTCGGTTGGTTAAAGAGTTGGAGCAACGAGAAGCCGAAGGAGCTTCAACCTAACGTATCGGGGGCGGCTTGGGGGCGAACCAACGGTCCAGGGCGCCGAAGCCCAAGCCCAGGCGGGTCCAGGCGATATCAACCAGCAGGAAGAGCAGCGCCGCGAGCAGGAACCAGAAGGACAGGTCCACGTAGCTGGGCGGACGGGGGGCATCCCAGATTTCTGAAAGCTCCAGCCGTTCGCCGCCGCCACTCGCACTGGCCACGGCTTTGAGTTCTTCCAATGCAGCTCGGGGGCGGGCCCATTCGGCGTCGGCTCCGGCTAGGTAGGGGCCGAAGGGTAGATTGTATTCGCCGAGCTGGACCACCCCGCGCATGACCTCTTGCGGTGTCAGGTCGAGCACTGCCTCGTACCATCCGGGGGCCATACGTTTCCAGGTTTGCTCGCGGGATTCGCCCTTGGTGCCTTCGGCGGTTTGGAGCACGGGTGGCCGGGTGGCGAGTTTCGTGGTCCAGGTTTCATCGTGCAGTAGTTCGATCTTCAACTGCGTGCCGGTGAGCTTGGTGCGCAGACCAATGCCCGGCGGTAGCTCGTCGCCCGTCATCCAGCGGCCAATGGTCTGGACGAAATCGCCGTACTGTGGCCAAGCCCGGATCAAGGCGCTGTTCTCACCCCCGAGTGGGAAGCTGACTGCGGCGGCGCGCCCCGCCCCCCGTTGCCAGAAGGCGATGAGCGGGGCTTTATACTCGTCGGTGGTCAGAGCCGCCGCCGTGGCATCCGGGCGGAGGTAGCTCAGGTTGTAGCCATCCACTTGCTTGGGCCAAGTCAGAGGGCGGGCAGCGATTTGAAGCCAGGCCGCCGTGGCGCGCAAGCCAACCGGATCGTCAATGAACGCCGAGCGTGCGATGGCCACCGTCTCTTGAGCAAAGACGGTAGGCAGGTCGTTGGCGTCTTCGTTGAAGAAGATGCGACCGTTGCCCAGCGTGGCGATCTCTTGGAGGAGACCCGCATCCGGATCAGCGGGGGTGCCAAGGCCGATCACGCTTAAGGTGACGCCTTGTTTGACCATCTCAGCGATCAATTTTTTGTAGGCACCGGGTTCCTCGCTGTCCGCTGCGTCGGAAAAGAGAATCATGTGTCGGGTGCCAGCTTCGGACTGCTTGAGTTGTTCCCACCCTGCTTCCAGGCCGTTGTAGACAAAGATGCCGCCGCCGCCCGGGGCGACCTTGCGGACCGTGTCGATCAACGGCGCGGGGTTGGGCCCGAGTTGCGTGAGCGGGAGAATCTCGTGGGGCTCGCTGTCCACGGCAAAAACGGTGATCGCATCATGCGGGCTGAGGAGTTCAATGGCGCGCGCGGCGCCCGAGTTGGCCAAGTCCATCTTGGTCGGGGTGAAACCGCTGGCCATACTGCCTTGCACCGACATGCCCATGCTGCCGGAGCGGTCCATCACGATGGCCATCGCCACCGTTAGCTTGCGGTGCTCCAGCCGCAGTTCCATCGAAACGGGCAGGAGGGGATCGAGCGCGGATTGGAAGTAGCCGCCCGCGCCGAAGCTGTTCTTCCCGCCAATCATCATCAACCCGCCACCTTGGCCTTGGACGAAGAAGGTCAGCGCGTCGAGGAAGTCTTTGGGCACGAGATGCGCCGGAATGTTATTAAAGAGCACGCCGCGGGTACCGCTCAGTTGGCCGAGGCCGAGGCTGCCTGGGTCGTTGACGACGTCGACCTGGAAGCCCTGCCGTCGGAGGGATTCGGCCACGGGGTCGTCCGGGTAATTGGTGATGAGGAGGAGACGCGGGCCGCTGGCAACTTCAATCCAACGCTGGCGGACGTTGTTGCCGACCAAGGCGTCGTCTTCCGGCGAAAGACGCATCTCATAGAGGTGCGAGCCCGGTTGCTCGATGCGGTCGGTAAAGCGAAGCCGAGCCGTCCCGTCGATGATCTCCACGTTCTTGGCAATGAGCTCTTCGCCGTTGCGGGTCAGGCGGTAGGGGATGGCAGCATCCTCGTTACCGGAGAGAAGCACTTCGACCAGGAACGGTTCGCCCGGTCGGATGCGAGTGGGCAGGCGGAGGTCGGCGACTTGGAAGTCGCGGCTGCTTTCCGGAACCGTGAGGCGGTAGTCGAGTGCGATGTCTTGCTCTTGTAAGAGGGTGTCGAGTCGACCCAGTGGCGTCGTGCTGTAGCCATCGGTTAAGGCGAGCAAGCGGTTCGAGCGATCACTCTGGGCGTGGCCGAGAGCGTCACGAATGGCCAAAGCCAGGTTCGTGATCGTTTTGCCGCCGGTGTATTGCTGGGTTTCCTGGTCGGAACGGAGGGAGGCCTCTTCCGCAAAGTCGATGAAGTGGATGCGGTCCTGGGTGCCCTTGGCTTGGCGGAGGATGGCCTCCCACTCGGGCAGGCGTTGGGCGATGCCTTCCTGCGCTGAGACGGAGCGGTCCACCAGGACCCAGAGGTCCAGGCCCGCGCCGCGTTGCTGCCAGCTGAATTGGCAGAGGGCAATGACCAGACAAAGCGCGACCAGTGCCCGCCAGGGCTGCCAGAGCTTCCAGCGCGGGAACCACCAGGCTAGCGCCAGCAAGAGAGGCACGAGCAACAGCCACTGGGGGGAATCCAGTCTCACGTGCGCCTCCTTCCTTGATGCGCCCAATTCCAGAGGACTAGGCCGAGCACACCCGCGATCCAGAGGTGGCGGAAAGGATCATTCTCGCTGTTACGTAAGGCAAGTTGGCGGGTGCCATCGGCAATGGTGTCGGCCGAGGCGGCGGCACTCAGGTCGGCTTCGCGGCCGTCGTTGAACTGAGCTGCCGCCGTCAGCAGCGAGCCGTCTTTCTGCCGAACCTGAAAGAAGCCGGGATTGGAGGGAGCGCTAAAGTCGGGGCGGATCGTTTCGCCAGTGGCTTCCTCATCCAGGGACGCGATCAGTTCGAGTTTCTCTCCCGGCTTGGCCGTCAGGCGTACGGGCTGGAGGGTGTCGACGTTGAGTTGCTCCGGCGCAATCTTGCGAGCGCGTTCCTCTTCGAGGAAGCGGTTGACCAAGACGACAAAGGCCGGAAGCTTGGCCAGATTGGACATCATCGGATCAAAGTTGATGACCATTTGCCGACCGCCCGGCACGCGGCGCAGAAAAATGAGCGGGCGTTCGCCTTGCCAGAGCAGGACGTCGTCATTTTCCTTTTGGGTAATTTTGAGGCTCTCCTGGACGATGAGCGACTGCCAGTTCAGGCCCTCGTTAAGCGGATTTTCCTCGGCCACCAGGAGACCATCAAGGTAGCCGCCGGGCTCGGTCGTATCTTCCAGCATGAGCAGGCCGGGGCTTTCCGGGGCGGCTCCTTTCAGCGGATCGAAGGAGGCAAAACTGACGTCAGCCGGGACCATGCCGCCGGCGACTGTGACCACGCCAGGCAGGCTCTGGGCCAAGCGTTCCAGCATTTTGTAAACGCGAGAGTTGGCGGTCGAGGTGTTGAGCGAGGCGGTGATTTTTTTCGGCTTGGGCCGGACGATGGGCAAGCGGTCATCCAGCGGAAAGGCGTCGCCGTCGAGGACGATCTCGAGGCGTTCGGCTTGGTCGGGAAATTCGCCTTTGACGACCTTGCTTTCACCCGGCGGGAGTTGGAGCGTTTCTTGGCGGACGGCTTGCCCCTCCACGAGGAGCTTGAAGGAACGCGTCGCCGGTTGGGCGCTGTAGTTTTTGACCAAGGCCTCCCAACTGGGGCCGCCGGCGCCTTCCAGGACGCGAAAGCCGGTGAGGCCGACGTTGTCCGTCGGTTTGCCCACCGCCAGCAGCTCAACACCACCGGGCCGGTTCTCTGGCTGGCGATCGGAGAGAAAGAGCACGGTGCCGTGCCCGCCGGCCAGGGATTGGGCCAAGCGCCAGGCGGGGGCGAAATCGTGCTGGCCGGAGCGCGGTGCCCAGCTTTCCAGGGTGGCCAACAGATCATTCAGCTCGGGGCCGGAATAAAGGGTGTTGCCACCTTCTCGCGTTTCGAGCAGCACCCATTCATGCTGGGCGGCGCTGCTGGCCAAGGCTTCGAGCCGCGGCCGAGTCTGCTCGACGAGTTTGTCTTGGAACGCGCTCATCGAAGCAGAGCTATCCGCCACGACGACGACGCGCTGAATGGAATCGGCACGGATCCAGCGGGGGTCCGCCAGGAGCCAGGCAATGATCAGGGCGGCGAGGATTTGCAGCCAGAGCGGCAGGGAGTTGCGCAGTTGCTCCCAACGGCGACCGCCCGTGCTGGCCGGGGCCAGCTTTTCTAAGAGGAAGAGGGTGGTCACCGGGGTACGCCGAGTCTCCTGTTGGAGAAAGTGCAGCGCGATAATGATCGGGATCGCCAGCAGAGCCAGGAGCCCCCAGGGATTTCCGAAGACTAGTGGCATGGTTCGACGGCTCCCACGGTGGCGGCTTCGGCTTGGATGGCGGCAAGGAAATCGGGCTCGGCCGGAACGCGGGCGAGTAGGCCGCTGCGTTTACGGGTTTCTTCCTGCCAGAAGGTGAAGTGGCGATCGTAGGCGCCCAGGTAGTCACGGAGCAAGTGCGGGTCGACGCGTTGGTTTCGCTCAAAGCGGGTTTCGTATTCGACGAGGCGGAGGTTGCCGTCCCAGTTGGGCTCACTTTCTTCCCGGCAAAACGGGGCGAGGATGATGGCGAAGCCTTTGGCCGAGCAAAGCGGATTGAGCAGGTGCACCGGCGGGGCGGTGTAGAGGAGGTCGCTGATGAAGACGCGCATCGAGCTGGTGCGCCATTCAATGCGGTCCAGATTGGGCGCGGGCGCGGCGTTCTTTGTGGGATTGGTCTCAGGGACTTGCGGGAGTTCCCAGCGGTGCGTCAAGATGGCGTCGCCGTTGTAGCGGGCCAGTTCGTTGCCAGCGATGATCCAGACGCGGAGCGACGCGGTGTTCTGCATGGTGCTTTCCACCGCGAAGTAGAAGAGTTCCAGGGCGCGGCGGGCTTTGGCGGGGTAGGCTGCCATGGATGGGGAGACATCAAGGACCAGGTCGACCTGGGGGCTGACTTCCTCGCGGTAGAGCTTCATCGTGTAGTGGCCGGTGCGGGCGTAGGCCTGCCAGTCGATGTAGCGAGGATCGTCACCGGGGAGGTAGGGGCGGTGATCTTGGAAGTCGATGGAGCTGCCAATGCCGGTGCCCAGCCAGTTGCCGTTCAGGCCGGTCCAGTTCTTCCGCAAGAACGGCAAGCGCAGGAGTCCGGCCGCCTTTTGCATGTCCAGACGGATGTTCTGCAGGGCGTCGGTTTCCTGCTGGCCGAGGAGCGGTGGGAGCGTGGAAGCGGACATCAGGAAGCGGCGCGAAGGCGTTGGAGGAGTTGCGTGATTTCACTTAGGCCGGGGCGAGCCCGCCATAAGAGGTAGACGACGGCCAGGGCAGTCACCGTCAGGTTCACGTAGCAGAAGCGCGTGTATTCGAGCGGGGCCAGATTATCTGACACTAAGAGGAGTAATGTTGCGGTTGGCAGGAGGGCTAGGATGTCGATCGGCCCTACCACACCGGTGCCGGTTTCGAGTGCTTGCTCAACCAGGAGGATGAAGAAGTAGCAAAAGATCATCGAAATCTGCGCCCAGACAAAGGGCAGCAGGCGGGGGGCGTCAACCGGTTGAAAGAGGAGGATGAGAGCCAGCGGGAAGAGCATCGTGCCGAGCAGCACGATGAGGTAAAACAGGGCGTCGAACATCTCCAGCTTGGGCAAGTAGGGGTGGAGGAAGAGAATCCCGACCGTTAACGCGGCAAAAAGCACGAGGGTGTAGCAGAGGCCGGAAGCCCAGCCCGGACTCAGGAGCAAGCTGGCCCAGCGTCCTAAAAGGCTGAACTTGGAGAAGGGGCGGAGGTGACTGCCGAGGGGAACTTGCTGCACGAGTAAGCTGGAGAGGCTGACGAGAATCAGCACGGCCAGCGAGGTGATGGCGGCTTCGCTCAGGAACCCAGTGGCAAGGCCCACCAGCGGGAGGCCCAGGCAGTAAAGGAGCGCTAGTAAGCGCAGGCGCAGTGTGTGGTTTTCGGAGCTGGAGGCAATCAGCGAGGCACCGAAAATTAGGCAAATGGCAATGAGGAGAACCCCTGAGGTGAGGAGAAAGATAAGCCCAGGCAGCCATTGGTCATAGCTGAGCGCATCCATCACACCGGAATAGGCGAGTGCGAGGACGGAGAAAGCGATGATCGACAGGCTGACGCGGCCCCACCAATTCGAGAGCGCGGAGAAACTCACGGTCAGTGCCATGCAAAGAGCGGAAAGCAGCAGGACGGCCGCCAGCCAAACGCCCTCGTGGACGATCTCTTGCCCGCCCAGAAGGTAGCGCACAAAAAGGTACGGGAGAATGGCCACCGCACAGAGGATGGACTGAAGAAAGAGCGCCCCCCACTTGCCCAGGATGATACGCAGGGTGGAAAGGCGGGTAAGGTAAAGCAACTCCATGGTGCGAGCGCGTAGCTCCATGTGCACCGCCACCAAGCCGCGCGCGGGGAGGGCGATCACCAACGTGGTCACCACGGTAAACCAAAAGAGGCTGTTGCCCGCGCTTTGGGCGTTCGGCATGAGCAGGATGCTAAAGGCGAGGAGCCCCTGCAGCAGCAGATAGAAGGTGATGAAGAGCTTGGAATGGAGCCCTTGGCGCAGCTCCTTGATGATCATGGGGCTGAGCCATTCGCTGGTGGGAGCGAAGACGGAAGCGGTCATGAAGGCGGAGTCGGTGGAACGGGCGGCGGAGAGGGGCTGGTGGAGCCAGGCGTCGAGGACCTGACGGCGGAGGCGGGCACTTCACCGGGGTCGGGGATGGGCAGCGGAGCGGCTTTGCCTCCACGCAGCATTTCGACGAAGGCTTCTTCCAGGCGGCGCTCCTCGCGGTGGAACTGGGAGATTTCGAGCCCGTCGCGAATCATGCGGCGCAGGAGAGGGCCCGCCTCTTCGGCGCGGGCCATGGGCAGGACGAGGCGGCCACCCGACCGATGCCGATCGAGGAGTTTGATATCCCCATCAGCCTGTTGCTTGATCCACTGGTACAAGGCTTCGGGCGGACCGTCGGTCTGGACGTTAAAGACGGCTTCGGAGCTTTGGGTTTTGAGCGCCGCGGTTTGGCCAAAGTGGACGATTTCGCCGTGATCGATGAAGAGCAAGGCGTCGCACATTTCGTCGAGTTCGGAGAGAATGTGGGAGCTGATGAAGATCGTCTTTCCTTGTTCAGCCAGCAGGCGAATCAGGTTTTTGAATTCGATGCGGGCCTTGGGGTCGAGTCCGGCGGCCGGCTCGTCCAAGATGAGGACGCTCGGATTACTGAGCAGGGTGCGGCCCAGGCACAGGCGTTGGCCCATGCCCGTGGAGAGCTTGTTCATGTCCCGGTCGGCGATCTCGGTTAAGTCCGTGAAGGTCATCACTTCCTGCAAGCGTTGGCTGCGCAGCGGGTCCTGCAGGCCGTAGGCCCGGGCGTAGAAATCCAGGTATTCCCAGACGGTGACATTATCGTAGGTGCCAAAGCTGTCGGGCATCCAACCAACTCGCTGCCGGACCAGTTCGGGGAAGTCCACGACGTCGAGGCCTTCGATCTTGACCGTGCCGGAGGAAGGGAGTTCCAAGGTGGCCAGGATACGCATGGTGGTGGTTTTTCCCGCGCCGTTGGCCCCGATGAAGCCAACCACCTGCCCGCTCTCGACCGAAAAGGTAACGGACTTCACCGCCGTCACTTGATTGAAGTGTTTGCGCAGGTTCTGCACTTCAATGGCGAGGTCACTCATGGCGTCGCCTCCCCTTGCGCGTGAATTTGGCCGAGGTAGAGGACCGGGCCGTCCGTCCAGCGAACGCTGGAGAGGGTGTCAATGGCCGGGCTGCGGCTGCCGGAATCCGCCTCGGCGAAGAAGTAATTTTGGCGTTGGCGAATGGCTCGTAAGCGAGGAGCCAGGTGGCCGCCCGCCAGCTCAATCTGTTTGTTCCAGAATTGGTCAAACTCTTTTGGGCTGCTCGGTTCCATGGTTGCTTTTTGGCCGGGGACAAGTCCCTGGCTTTTCCACACCTTGCCTTCCTGGTCGCGGTAGAAGACGGTGGCGAGCTTACCGGCAAAGCTGGAATTGACGACAGGAGGCGTGTCGCCCTCGGAGGCGCTCAATAAATCGAGTCGGTGCCGGGAAGGTTGGATGGCGGCCAGGGTTTGGGCTTGGACGGCTCGGCTTTGGAAGTAGTCGCCGCTAAACCAATTGTCGTCTTGGTAGAAACTGAGGTTGCCGCGCTGGGCCAACTCAGCGCTGTAAATGGCGCTGATCGCACCGTCCGTCCGGAGCCGGTCGATGGTGTGGAGGCTGCGGGCGTCGCCACTAAAGATCACCTGTTGGAGGAAGGCAGGCTTACTCGTTTGGAAGCCCGCCCCCGTGAGCACCGCGGTGCGCGAGAGCTGTTCCTGATAAAGCGCAAGTTGGTTTTGCTCGGGCAGGACGAAGGCGGCCACCATCCTCCGGCCGACGCCTCCGATGCCGTCAAAAATAAGGATGGTGAGGAGGAGAAGTAAGCTGGCGCCCACGGAGATGGCCGGCGTCGTCCAAAACAACCGGTAACGGTGTTTCTTGTTCGCGAGGAAGAAGAGGTTAATGGGGCCGATCAGCGCAGCGAAGAGCACCACGAAGATGAGCATCAACCCTTGATTGGCCGCAATACCCGCCATCTGGTCGGCCAGCCCCCAACTTGTGACGTAACCATTCCGGGCTTTCAGGTCGCTCACATAAGCCGGATTGGGATTGAGGATGTAGGCGGCGAGCTTTTCTTCCGGATACAGGTCGCCCGCTTTGTACAGCATTCGCGCCAGGCCGAAGCCGATCGGTACGGTGGGCGTGCCTTGGCGACTGAAGGTCAGTTGCTCCGTGGGCTGTTGCAAGAGGACGGCCAAGTTGGCGGTGGCGGAATCGGATAAGATGGTCAAACTCCCACCCAAGGCGACCCAGCCCTTTAACGCTGCTTGTTGCTCCGGTGTGAGCTTGTCCCACTCGTTGATGCTGAGCATGACCAGAGCGCAACCTGTGTAGCCCCGCCAATCTTCCGGCAGGTCCTGTGGCATAACTTGGCTGCCATCCAAACTGTAGGACCCGCTCATGCTGAGGAGGCGATTTTTCAGCCGTCCCCAGATATGATTGCCCCAATCATTGCCGAGGAGGAAGTAGGGTGTCTGATCTTTGGTCGAGGGAGGGCTGCTGGTTAAACTCTGCGAGACATTGGCCGTGAGGCCGTAGCCGATGGCCTCAAAGTTGATCTGGGTGATGACGCTGGTGGAGGCACTCGGGGGAGACAGAGGCACAAGCAGCTTAAAAGTGCCGTCAGATTTAGGGTCGACACTGAGCTGGTGGACGTAACTGGCGATGATGTCTTGTGACATACCGTGGAAACGCTGGCTGCTAAAGCGGAACGTCCACGTGCGGCGGGCTTCCGTGTCGTTCTTGATCTCCAAGGTAACGGGGAGATAACCCGAGGAAGGCGGGGGATCAAAAGCCTGGGTCAGCTTGATTTCTACCCCGCTATTATGATTGGTGCTGATCGGGAAGGTGTGGCCAGCTTGGACACTGGCGAACGTCCCGAGGAGAAGCGCAAACGCCAGGGAAAAGCAGAGAGCAGTTTTGGAGAGGCGGGGGCTCATCCCAGCTTGGCTTCTTGCAGGGTGGTGGGGACTTCCAGATCTTGCTCCGGCACTTCCTTCAGCAGACCGGCGACCACGCCGCGTGGCGTCATCCCTTCGAGTTTCGCCGTGTAGTCCAGCACCATGCGGTGGCCTAAGACCGATGGGGCCAGGGCCTGCACGTCTTCGAAGCTGGTGTTTTTACGCCCCTCGAGCAAAGCGCGGGATTTACCCGCTGCAGCCAGGGCAAGGGCGGCGCGGGGGCTGGCGCCATATTTGATGTGCTTGGCGTTTTCGCTCTGGCCTTCGTGCGTGGCGTTGACGAGGCGTGCGATGTAGTTGCTTACCACCGGGGGCAGATAAATCTTGCGCGCGACGTTGGTCAGTTCAATCAATTCCTCGCCGTTCATCACCGGATTGACCTCGGGCTCTTGCCCTAGTTCACGATGCTGGATGATTTGCTCAAGGACGTTGACCGGATTGCGGGTGACTTCGAGCTTGAAAAGAAAGCGGTCGAGCTGGGCTTCGGGGAGCGGGTAAGTGCCTTCCAGTTCGATCGGGTTCTGGGTGGCGAGGACAAAGAACGGGTCGGGCAGGGGATGAGTTTCGCCCATTACGGTGACGCGGCGCTCCTGCATGGCTTCGAGCAGGGCGGATTGCGTCTTTGGAGAGGCGCGGTTGATTTCGTCGGCCAGAACCAAGTTGGCGAAGAGCGGGCCTTTCTGGAAAATGAATTCGCGGCGGCCGTCCTTCTCTTGCAGCATGGGGTTGCCAGTAATGTCACCGGGCAGCAAGTCCGGGGTGAACTGGACGCGTTTGGCGTCTACTTGCAACGTCTTGGCCAAGCCTTTGACCAACTCCGTCTTACCCAAACCGGGCAGACCTTCCAGCAAGAGATGGCCGCGGGCCAGCAAGCCGGTGATGACGAGATCAATCAGCGTCTCCTGGCCAAAGAGGACGTTCTGGAGTTCTTGGCGTAGTTTCTGGAGTTTGGCCGTCGCCTCTTGCACGGCGGCGTCGTTCAATTCGTTGTCCATAAAGCGTCTGTGGTGCGGTGTCCCCTCTTCTTCAGCATTAGCAGCGGGCAGCCACCTCGCCTAGCGGAAATAATTTTGCAGCACTTGGTTTTCTTGTGGGGTCAAGTTGTTGCGCCAGACCGTCTCGCCGCCCGCGCCTTTGCCTTCCACTTCACCGGCAGCAGACGGGCCCTGGTAGCTGCCTGGATCCACCTGGTGCTGGCGGGCTTCGAGCGCTTCGGTCTCGCCTAGCGTGGCGCGGCTAAAGTCGGTGGGGCTGACTTTCTCGAAGCGCTTGCCCTGAGCGTCACTCGGCGTTTGCATGAGGGAGAAGGGGGCGTGGCCGGGCCCACGTTTGGGACCGCCTTTGCCAGGTTGTTCATTCTCGCCCTCTTCCCCCGGGCGGAGGCGGCGGACCTGCTCAGCATTGGCGAGGCGTTGGGCCAGAGACTGGCTGGCCTCGCTCCCATCGCCCAGGCATTGCTTGGCCGTTTGGCTGCCTTGCTCCATCCGCTCCTTAAGTTGTTGGAGTTGCGCTTGGCTGAGCTGCTTCGGGTCCAGGTTTTGGGCA
>CAWUJC010000017.1:0-12825 GCA_963922355.1 uncultured bacterium
CCGCGTTGCCTTGCTCACTTACGATGGCGAGCAGGTAGAGGAACAAGTTCTCTCGACTCTACCCGTACCGCTGGTCGGTGCGGGAGTCGCAGTTTTTGATGATCACCTCTACGTCCTGGGAGGAGTTCGTCGTTTAGACGCCACCGAAGCGGAGAAGTCGCTCTATCGACTCGACCTCAATAGCCCAGACGCGCAGTGGGAGAAGCTCCCAGACTTACCTGGACCTGGGCGCGTCCACCCCGCCTTGACTGTCTTCAACGAAGAGGTGCATGTGTTCGGCGGCATGGAACTCGTCGAGAAGGATGATGAGGCCTGGGCCCGGCCGGTGGCGGATGTACACGGTTTCCGCGAACGGCCGCTCGATGCCACAACCGCCGTAGGCTGGATCCAGCACCAGGAAATGCCCGTCGCCCTAGGTGCTGCCTTGGCCTTCCCCACCGGTCACAATCACGCCCTGATCATCGGTGGCATCCAACAGGAGATGCCATTCTCCCTGGCTGACCTACCTCCACCAACTCTGTCACCCCGCGTTTATCTTTACCACGGCGTGACCGAAACCTGGCTGGACTACGCGACGTTGCCCGCTGGCCTCGCCTTCGCCGCCCATGCCGGAGAGGACCTTCTGCACAGTGATGTCGGAGAAAAGAAGCATTACTACATCGGCGGTAGCACAGACGGCAACAGCGCAACGGGAGTTTCCTCCGTCACGCTCAAGCAAACCGTCAAGAGCCTGAGTTCGTTGGATTACATCGTCGTGGTCATCTACCTGCTCCTGATGGTGGCCATTGGTGCCTACTTCGCCCGGAAGCAAGACAGCAGCGAAGAGTTTGCTCTTGGGAATCGCAAGGTGAAGTGGTGGGCCGCAGCGATCAGCATGTTTGCGACGGGTGCGAGTTCGATCAGCTTCATGTCGATTCCGGCGCTCACCTTCCGCACCAACCTGGTGTGGCTCTTACCTGTCGCCTTTTTGATCTTGTTTTATTTCCTCCAAGCTTATGTGCTTTTCCCCGTTCTTCGACGCCTACGACTGACGTCCACCTACGCTTACCTAGAGCAACGCTATCACCCTTCTTTACGCTATCTTGCCAGCCTACAGTGCATTCTTTTGCAGATGCTTGGCCGCATGAGTGTCGTGCTCATCCTCCCGGCGATGGCCATCTCCGTTTTCACGGGGATCGACGTGACCACGAGTGTCGTCGTGATGGGACTGCTCACCACGGTTTACACGGCCATAGGTGGTTTTGAAGCGGTGATTTGGACCGACGTCACCCAAGGACTACTGATGTTTGCCGGCAGTATCCTGATGGCCGTTTTTGCGATTAACGCGCTGGAGGGAGGCTGGGGTGAGTTCGTCGCCACCAATCAAGAATTTGATCGTTTTGAATTTGCCATCGTCAGTCTCGACTACTCAATGCCGATTGTCTTTTTGTTTTTCGCAAACGAATTAGTCCGAAATTTGGGCTTTGTCTCCGACCAACCAGTCGTCCAACGCGTCTACTCCACCCCATTGCGGGATGTGCGGAAGCTCAGCGCCATGTTCATCTTCTGGTCGATTGCCATTGCCGTCGGCGTCAACTTTATGGGGCTTGCTCTCTTTGCCTATTTTCATGCCAATCCGCAGGAGCTCAGCCCCACCATGCAAAACGATCAGGTCGTTCCCCTGTTTATCGTACAGCAGCTCCCGGCCGGGTTAGCCGGATTGATCATCGCCTGCTTGTTCGCTGCCTCCATGTCCACGCTCTCAAGCAGTATGAACAGTGTGGCCACGCTCATTTGCGAGGACTTCTACAGCAAATTCTTCCAGACGACCGACCGCTCCCGCCTCATGCTGATGAAGGTTGGCTCGCTGCTGATCGGCCTCTTCGGGACCGGCGTAGCCTACTACATGGCGACCATGAATCTGCCCTCTTTGTTTGAAACGTGGAATCTATTCATCGCCTACATTGGCGGCGGCTTTGTGGGGATGTTCATCCTTGGCATGTTCACCAAGCGCACCAATACCGGCGGCGTCATCGTAGGTGCCATCGCCAGCATCTTCGTCACCATCTACATTGGCGAGTACACGGAGCTGCATTGGGTCTTCTATGGCCTCGCTTCCATTCTGAGCTGCGTCGTCGTGGGATATCTAGCCAGCCTACTTCTGGCCCCTTTCCACCAGAAGAAAGACCTCAGCGGCCTCACCATTTTTGATCTGAAACAGGATCTGAACGACTAGGGGGCATCAATCGCATGAAAATAGATTCTCTCGGAATCGCACTGTTATGCTACTTCGCCTCAATGTGCTGGCTAGGCGCCGCAACTTCGTCAGATGATCGCCCCAATCTGATCTTTATCATGACGGATGACCACGGGACCGGAGCACTCAGTTGTTACGGAAGCAAGATCAACCAGACGCCTAACTTGGATCGAATCGCTCAGCAAGGCATGCGATTTGATCACTGCTTCGTCACCACCTCCCTTTGTGCCCCCAGCCGCGCAAGCATGCTCACGGGAACCTATCCACACATCAACGGCCAAGTGGATATCGGCGGCAACTTCTTTGACGGCACCCAGCCCACCTTCCCCAACTTGATGCAGAAAAACGGCTACCAGACTGCTGTCATTGGCAAGTGGCATCTACACAGCCTGCCCGTGGGATTCGATCACTACAGTGTTTTGGACGGCCAAGGCACCTACTTTGACCCGAAGTTTATCCACCAAACACCAGACGGTCCGGTCTGGCAAAACACCAAGGGCTACTCGACCGATATCATTACCGACAAGAGCCTGAAGTGGCTCGAGCAACGCGACAAAACCAAGCCTTTCGTCTTACTCTGCCATTACAAATCGCCCCACTATAACTGGAAGCCGCATGAACGCTACGCCGACATGTTCGTCGAGGATTTGCCCGAACCCGATACGTTCAACAACCAGTATGACGGGCCAGAGGCAGTTCGTTTCAAAGCCCAAGTCGAAAACGCGCACGAGTTCTTCAAAATCAAAGAATGGGTAGAAGACATGCCCCAAGGTTTGTCGGAAGAAGAGCAAAAAAAATGGAACTATCAGCGCTTCATGAAGGACTATCTGCGCTGTATTGCGGCAGTGGATGACAACGTCGGTCGCCTCCTTGATTATCTGGACAAGAACGGCCTAACCGAGAATACCATCGTCGTCTACACCTCGGACAACGGCATGCTCCAGGGAGAACACGGCCAGATCGACAAGCAGTTGATGCAAGAAGAGAGCATCCATATTCCTTTCTTGATCCAGTATCCCAAAGAAATCGCCGCCGGCAGCACGACGAAGGACTTTCTCCTCAATATCGACTTCGCCCCTACATTCCTGGACTTCGCGGGTATTCAGATTCCCCAAGAGATGCAAGGCGTCAGTGCCCGGGAGGTCCTGAAGGGCAAGACACCGAAGGATTGGCAGATATCCTTCTATTACCAGTACTACGCTCACTACAAACGGACCGCCTCCCTCTGGGGTGTCCGCACCGTTGATTGGAAACTGATCAACTACTATCGAGATGGCGAAGCTCCCGCCCAGCAACTGTTTGACCTCAAGAACGACCCTGACGAGGTTCAGAATCTGATCAACGACAAGAAGTACGCCTCAATCAAAACAGAGCTTGAAGAAATGGTGAGGGCCTATCGTGAAGAGTATGGTCTGACGGATGAATTGCTGGATGAAATCTACGCCAAACCCAGCAAGGTTGTCTCCATGTCCAAGGCGCGGAAACAGATCAAGCAACTCCACCAGGAAATTGATGCCAACACGAAACGCCTGAACGAACGTTAACTCTCCATCACACTTGATCAGATGAATCAACAGATACGTTTTCTCTACTCTAGCTTCACCGCACTTTTGCTTTCTGTTTCTAGCCTCATGGCCGAGGCGTCGGACAAGCCCGCCGTGCTCTATCTCTATGGTGATGTCTCGGCCCATGGCAAAGTGCCTTCGGGTAACGAGAAGCCCTTCCATCAAATGCGGCTTAACGATGAGGGGCGACGTGGCATGTCGCAGTTTAAAGAGGCGATTGAAGAGGTTGGGTTCGACATTCGCGAAGCCTACGACGCCGAAACCACACTCGACACAAAGACTCTCGCCCCCCTTTCTGTCCTCATTCTAGGTTCCAACCAACGTCGCTTCACACCTGAAGAGCGCGCAGCCGTCGAGCAATGGGTAAAAGACGGTGGCGGCATCATCGCCTGGTCGGACAGTGCCTTTGGCGGCCATTTCCGCCACGTGGGCGTTGACAATCCAACAGGGCGCATCTCCAACAACGACATCACGGAACCCTTCGGCATGTACTTCATGACCGACAACGGAGCCGGCAATTACCTCGTGACTGAATACGAGAAGGATCACTTCCTCAACCGCAGCGATAAAGATGGCGGCCTGGCCTTCCGGGGCGAAGGCGTAAGCCCAGTCCGGGTTTCTGCCCCTGCCACGATGCTGGCCAAACTCCAACACGGTGGTTTGGGTGGCGGCCTACGGCTCAACAAGGTCGATGGGAAATATGATCCAGATCGCGATGCTGCCTTAGCCATCGCGGAAGTAGGTAAAGGACGGGCGATCGGTGTCTTTGACCGCAATCTCTTTTGGAACGCGGGGGAAGGCACGCGCCTGAGCCACAATGACAATCGGGAATTCACCCAACGCCTGGTGCTCTGGGCCGCCGGGCGTGATGGAGAGCAGAACGTTCTCCAGGAAACGAACAATGATAAGAAGGGACTACACAATATCCCACCCAAGATTGAGGTTTCGCATCAACTCGCCGCAGACGGAAGCTACGTTGATTTGGAAGCAATCGTCAAGGACGACGATCAGGATGGGCGCGAGCCAGAAATCGAATGGCGGATGGGAAAAGATCAAGAGGGAGCCACCTTTGAGAACAACAATCCACGGGCTGCAAAAGTTCGCGTCTTTCTAGAGAAACCAGGTACCTACAGCTTTCAGGCTTTTGTCCGAGACGGTGATTACACCCTGCGCAAATGGCTCAAAGTCGATGTCCCTACCAAAAAAATGCAATGACCAAAGACCACGATGCAACATCCTCCGACTAAGATTCACATCATCGAAACGATCAAAGCTCCGATTCGGAGCCTATCTTTTCTCCTCCTTCTCTCGTACCTAACATTATCCTTCGGCTTTGATGCCCAAGCCGAGAACCAAGAAAAAGCCGACATGAAAGCCTTTGAAAAAGCCGACCAGCACTGCCAATGGAAAGAAGTTCTCTTTGATCCCGGCACGGAAGACTGGGAGGAAAACTGGTTCTTGGACGGTAAAGTTGCTGCGGTCGAGAATGTCCCGGACGGCTTGCACTTACGTTCCGGCCCCCGAAACACCGACCACGGCCACCACATGGTCCTTTGGACCAAGCAGTCTTTCGCGGGCAACTTCAAACTCGAGTACGAATTCACCCGCACCGACTTTGAATACCGGGGAGTCTGCATTGTCTATCTCCAAGCCACCGGTAGCGGAGAAGGCCCCTACAAGGAAGACATCTGGGAATGGCGAGAGCTTCGGGAAGAACCCTGGATGAAACACTACTTCGAAAACCTCAACACCTACCACGTCAGTTACGCGGCCTACGGCAACAATAAGGGCAACAGTAAAACAAACGACTACGTGCGTGCTCGCCGCTACCTCCCTTCCTTGAAAGGGCTCAAGGGTAGCGAACTCCTGCCCGATTACTCCGAAACCGGACTCTTTAAGCCGGGTGTCACCTACAAGTTCACCATCATCAAGGTCGAGCAAGATCTCTCGATGCGCGTGGTCGGACCAGAGAAGACCTCTTACTTCCATTGGCACAACGACAAGTTTCCCGCGATCGAGGAAGGCCGCATCGGCTTTCGGCAGATGTTCATGCGCTCTGCCATCTATAAGAACATCCGAATCAGCCTCTGCTCAAGCGAAGCTTCCAAATAAATTTTTCTTTCCCAGCAACGGAGCTTTTCCCTTCCAAGTAAGCACGCGCAACTGATGCAAAAGCACCCCAACATCATGTTACTGGTCGCCGAGGATACCGGGCGACATCAGGGCTGCTACGGCAATCCGCTTGCCCAGACGCCCAACATTGACGCCATAGCCGCCGAAGGCGCTCTCTATACACACGCCTTTTCCACGGCACCCGTCTGTGCGCCGAGCCGATCCACACTCGTAACAAGTTGCCATGCTTTTTCGATCGGCAGCCACCACATGCGCTCGACGCTGCTGAACCCGCCGCGACTCTTCACTCAAGAACTGCGCGACGCCGGCTATTATGTGAATTGGTCGAATAAAACGGATTTCAACTTTACGCCACCGGAAGACTTCGCCGATGCGACTCACGTCTGGTTTGATGACTTGGCCGAGGGAAATCTGCCAGACCAGCCGTGGCTCCTTTACCACAACTTTGATGTAACCCACGAAAGCGGCATGTGGCGCGCCGACCAGATGACAGCCCCTTGGCGTCAGGACAGACTAAAAAACCGTCAGCAAGCCCCTCCCATCGATCCCGAACATGTCGAGGTCCCACCTTACGTTCCCGACACACCGGAAGTCCGCGCCAACATCGCGCATTACTTGGAAACCCTCGCCGTTCAGGATCGAGAGATTGGCCGGGCGTTGGATGGTCTGGAACAAAGCGGCCAAGCCGAGAACACCATCGTACTTTATCTCTCCGACCACGGTCGTGGTTTACCTCGGCAGAAGCGCTGGTGCTACGACGCCGGGATTCACCTCCCCTTGATCATTCGCTGGCCGGGCAGGTTGAAGCCAGGAAGCATCCAAGACGAGATGGTGAGCTGGGTGGACATTGCACCGACTCTGCTTTCCATCGCGGGCATTCCGATTCCTGCTCACTACCAAGGCCATGCTTTATTCGGCGAACAGGCGACTTCTCAACCAAGAGAGCATTGCCTGGCCGGGCGTGACCGCATGGAAGAAGCCTTCGACCGCGTCCGCGTTCTGCGAGATCGACGCTGGCTCTATATCCGCAATGATTTTCCCGACCTCCCCTACGCGCAGTGCTGCGAATTCATGGAACAGATCGACGCCATGCAAGCATTGCGAGCAAGTCGACGGGCTCGGACGCTTACTGGGGCCCAAGCCCTCTTCATGGCAGCAAGCAAACCGGCGGAAGAACTCTACGACTGCGACGCCGATCCCCACAATGTCCACAACCTGGCAGAGGATCCCAAGCAGGCCGAGCGCTTGGCCAACATGCGCTCCACGCTGGAGGCAGAGCTTGCCAAGGTCGGCGATCTTGCCACGTTTCCCGAAAGCACGTTGATCGAACGCGGTCTCGTCGCTGACAGCCTCTCCGAATATCGAGAAAAGATCACCCCTTTGCCGGATGAGGACCAGTTGGGTCCGTCTCAATCTCTTCTGGAAATGGAAGAGGCCCTCGCCTGGAGAAAGTCTCTCTCAGACTAGTTTATCCTTTCCCAATTAATTGATTGAACAGCATGGATGATTGCTCGGGCAAATTGGCTAAATAGAACCTACTATTCCACAAACTCCACACTTTTGCCGACCTCATTGGAGGTGACTGGATCCAGCATCTAGGTCGTGATCAGCCAAGCTGAACTCTTAAGCACCAAGCCAAAGCACTCGCATTAGCACGTTCAAAGCCTTGCTCGAGGGGATAAATAATCACTCTACCTGATTGGACCTTCCATTGGAGAGAAACTTCAGCGCCTAGCAAATGAATTGCATCTATCGAGATGTCTGTGAGGGAAGTTAGCTCCCAAACTCCACCTTCTCTTGGGTACGCCATGGCAATCACATACAGCGTACGTCCATCCTTTGATTGGGTGAATCGAAAGTCACCATGGCTAAGTGGTGGTTGATTAGGCTCAGCAAATAAACCCGATGGAAAGTCTTTTCCTTCTCCATAATGCGTCCAAGGACGTGTCGCAAAAATCGCTTCTCCATTTACATTCATCCAGTCGCCAACATCTTTGAGAATATCCAGCTCTCTTTCATCTAACGTTCCATCCGGTAGAAGAGGAAAGTTTAGCAATAAATTGCCATTCTTACTGACAATATCCGCCAACATCTGGATGATCAGACGCGGTGATTTATACTCGATATTGTCCTTGTAAAACCAATCACCAATACACGTATCTGTCTGCCAGGGAGCAGGATGTATCTCATTCACTCCACTCCTTTCGACATCAAGAACCCCTAGTCCTTCTCGATATTCGCCATGACCGCCGAGTGGGTTACCATCATCGTCTCGCGGTCGCCCTGGCCCTTTCCAATGAGGCTTATTAAAGTCTTGTATATTCTTTAGCGCAAGAACGGCTTCGTTAGAGCCTCGGTTCTTTAGATGAATATTGTAAAAATCAGCAATGACTTTTCTACCAACTTCACCAAAAGGAACACCACCATCGATATAAAACAAATCCAGGTCGTATTGCTCGAATAAATCGTTCATTCGTGCTGCCCATCGACTGCACCACGAAGCAGGAGGATCTATCGGGAACTGATAATTCTTATCGTCATGTGGTGGAAAATAGAAATCTTCGTAAGCTGGGTCGTTCCCATCGTAAGGAATGCCGCAATAAGGTCCGTCTTTGTCGGCGTTCTTATTGGTGTTGAACCATGACCAAGACCGCTCGAGATGGTTGGTAGCACCAAAACGAAGATTGTGTTTCTTAGCCGCATCCCGGAAAAGGCGCATGATATCGCGTTCGGGACCAACTTGAACGCAATTCCAGCGATGATGATGCGAGTTCCAACAGTCAAAGTTATCATGATGCGCTGCACACATAGTAAAATACTGTGCCCCTGCCTGCGCATAAATCTGCATCAAACCATCGGCGTCAAAATTTTCCGCCTTCCAAAGTTGAACAATATCCTTGTAGCCAACTTTCGAAGGATGACCATAGTTCTTCAGGTGGTGTTCATAGGCAGGCGAACCTTGCCGATACATGTTCCGAGCATACCAGTCTCCAGCTCGAGGAACTGATTGCGGCCCCCAGTGTGCCCAAATCCCAAATTTTGCGTCACGAAACCACTCTGGACAAGGATGCTGACATAGAGATTCCCAGCTTGAGTCAAAGAGATGCGTAGATTTCATAGTTCGTTCAGGTATGGGACATATTTTTAACCAAGGGTTGTTAGCTTAATGTTCAGCTTCATAAGGCCTTTGCCCTAACTCTGGTAAACGCGGTTAATCCGGTGAGATCACGTGGCTTTCCTGGCAAGACAAAACTCGATAGATAACCGACGAAGACACACACACAGACGGCAAATGGAGTAAAAAACACCCAGTGCACACTATCGCTATTGTATATCAATGTCGTGGCTATGACACTCGCCACAGCGCCCGTGATAGCTCCTGCTGAATTGGTACGAGTCGTAAAAATACCCAAGATATAGATCCCTAGAAAACCACCCCCAAGCAAGGCATAGACGGTACTCCAAGCCTCAAACATTGATGTGGTCTCAATGGATGCCATATAGAGCGCGGCACCCGTACCAATCAACCCAGTAGATAGAGTCATTGCCATCATCAGCCTAAGCCGAGAACG
Source organism: uncultured bacterium (assembly GCA_963922355.1). Taxonomy (GTDB): domain Bacteria; phylum Verrucomicrobiota; class Verrucomicrobiia; order Methylacidiphilales; family UBA1321; genus CAWUJC01. The sequence goes on from CAWUJC010000017.1 coordinate 9,507, forward strand.
ATCACTGGCCTCTGGGTAGAAGCGACGGTAGAAGTCTTCACTAATCAGAATGGCAACACTGTTCATACTGCTAGAGAGCGTCGACATAGAGGCAGCAAATATCGCCGCCACGATGAGCCCGGAAAGTCCTATCGGTAGACGCTGCACAACATAAAGCGGCACAACCTGATCAAGCGTCATGCCTGGGTCAAGCTCAGCTGGGTAAGCTTTAAAATAGGCATAGAGAGCTAACCCAGTGAAATTCACCAGAACAGCAACCAGCACTCCACATACCGCACCCATACCTGCAAGCTTACGCACATCTTTCAAAGGCGTAGCATAAACGCGTTGTACCACCGGTTGGTCTGCTGCGAAGGTCAGCTGCTGAATTATAAATGCCAATGCCGAAATCCAGAAAAAAGGCATGACCCAATCAAACTCCCATATCGCTAGGACCAGCTTGTTCTGCTCAGCCAAAGTTGTATAGACATCTGAGGCTCCACCAGGCAAGGCAACAACCGCCATTCCAATCATGATTGTACAACCAAGTATCATTAATCCTCCCTGAATGACATCGGTCCAGATAACGGCCTCGAAACCACCAAAAGTTGTATACAACGTTGTCAGTAATCCCATCAAAAGTACGCTGTAAAAGACACTGAGACCTGTCACGGCCGAGATTGCCAAAGCGGGCAACAAGAGTACGATGCCCATGCGACCAAACAGCTGAAACGTAATGGCCTGAAAACTGGCAATTAATCGCAAAGGCGTATTGTAGCGTTGCTCAAGAAATTCAAATGTTGAAGTCAGATTCAACTGACGCAACAAGGGGTAAATGATGTAAGCCTGCATGAAATAGGCAGGAATCATGAACACCACAATTGGAGTAAGCCAAACCAAGCTACTGCTGAATGCAATGGCAGGAATCGCCATGAAGCTGATCGAACTCGCACCGGTAGCGAACATGCTAATCCCTCCCGCCCACCATTTAACTTTTCGGCCTCCGAGGGAGAACTCTTCGCTAGAATCCTGCTTGCGAGCAAACCAGACACCAACTAGCGCCATGATGGCGAAGTAAATGGCAATAACCGTGTAATCAAGGACTGAAAGGCTCTTTGTCGTACGAGGAACCAACACACGTTGTGGTTTTGTTTGGGCAGTTAGATCAAACCAAATCGATTCCTCCCCGAGTACAAGCACACGTCCTGGTGGTGTCGGTTGGTTGAGTTTTGCCATTGGCATCCATGTATCCGTGATGACGTGTGTTAGCCATGTCTGATCGGTCAATGAACTCGGAGAAAATGTCCCATCAAGAACACTAGAGACTTTTACGGGATTGCTGAAACCACCGAGCAAAACTGCATGAGCCTGACCGGTAATAAAGACAGCTGCACCAGCCAACGAGATGGGCAAAGGTGCTTTCGTTTGCCATCCGACCTCTAGGAGCCCATCAACAGGTCTTTCCCGATAGATCCAATTCGATGAAGTTGGTTCGAGGAGCTTTCCCGTCTTTGTAGCAGGTTTAAATCCGCCAATGACATTCAGTTGTCCATATAAGCCGAATACAATCGGCATGATGCGAGCACCACCAGGAAAAGGCTCAAGCAATTGCCATCCAACAGCTGGATCTTTCATGTCGAGCTGAAAGAAATCTAAGCTTCCTTCCGTAAACTCAAGATCCTTCGCGCCACCGACAACATAGAGCTTATCTTTCACCACAGCCGCCTCTGCGGCACCGACTCCGTGAGGAAGATCAGCCAAGCGTGTCTGCGTCAACGCATGACCATTCCATTCTAATTCTGTGACTACCCGAGATGCCTCCCCCTCCCAGAAGCCGCCAATCAAAAACAGTTTTCCATCATACTCAACTGGTGCCGCAAACCTTGCTGGATGATCAAGTGGATGGCTACCAATATTGGTGAAATCTTGCCCTTCCTTACGATATATTTGCAGTACGACACCAGTTTCACTCTGGTATGGTCCACTTACAAAAACCTGGGCCGCTTCTTGATCGTCGGCTGAAGTTAAGACCCCACACCACCCTCCCGCACTGAGGGCACCGTGTCTATAAGGTAGCTCGACGAATTCAAGGATTTCGCTATGAGATTGTTTATCCTCTTCGGACAATGAAGAAATCTCCTCACCTCGCCCCACTTCAACGAGCGCTTGTATCGAGTAAAGACAAAGAAGTAATGCCGTAATTCGTCGCACCATTTTCATCCAATCCTTATCTTTACTCTGCAGCTATGACTTCTTCGTCTTCATCAATTAGGGGCAAGTCGTACCAAGAACCATTCAGTTAGATGGCTGCTTTCTGGTCTGACTAAAATGAGTTCGCCCCTCCTCGTCCATGTGTAGATCAAAAAGATCCTTCTGATCAGGCCACTCCACTGTTAGCTGTTTCCCATCTTCGGAAAGAGTAGTCGTCGGCAGGGGATCACCATGGAGGTGGGGAAAAAGAAAAATTTTGTAGCCTGGCTCCATGGATCGACTCGGAACCGTCAAGCGCTTACCCATCTTCATCTTTCGTCCATGATTTTGGAATGTATCGTCATGCTTCACAAATCCCAACGTTTCCAGCACCAAACTATCCTGATAGGTCGGGACATTAGGTTGGTTTGCCTGAAGCACCCGAACTAGCAACATGGGCTGCCCCTTCTTGGGTAGAGGTCGACCACTCTGGTTGTGTGAATAGTGGGCTTTGTAAGAGTTGTCGCGCTTGTTTGAAATCCGTCCAAGCAGTGCTTCATCTGCACTGATATCATAGGCTTCTATCCAGTTGGGCATGCGCATGTGCCATCTATACAGACGCTCAGCATCATCTTTACGAATATCATCCGCAACCAACACATAAGGGTGCTTTCCCTTTATCATACCAATGGTACGAAAGGACTTTTCTACTGGATAATGCGGCGTCCGAACAACCCACGAATCTTCCGAAGTCCAAAACCGTGGATTCCCTGCCATGTATCCCTCGTAAAACTCCGTTACCAGGGGAGAGGGATCACGTTCCCATTGATCTAAAGGAAAACGTGACAGCAAACGGTCACGAGGACCACGAGCCCATTCTAACCAAGGTTCTTTCTCCAGCACCTCATCCGAAGCCAAAAAACTAGTCTTCTGCCACTTCCAGTCGTAGCAGTACTCCGTATCCATGACGGCAAAGACAGCTTCGGGTGTTTCAGATACTTCAATCCATCTGCCAGGCGGTGCGTAGGTACCCTGCCCTCTACCATCAATGGTAATCACGTTCAGATATTGCGACTCTGTTGAGCGCATAGAACTAACTGACCACGCTTGTCCGTGCGACGTGAGGTAGAAGGCACCACGATCTGGGTGA
>CAWUJC010000018.1:0-12743 GCA_963922355.1 uncultured bacterium
TCCACCCAGATCCTAAGTCAGGCGACTGATGGGATTGCCTGGATGGGGCAGACCGCTCGAGTGCTTTGCGACCAGCAAGGCTTGCAGCTGGATCAGCTCCACCGGGTGGGAGTTGGCGCGCCAGGCCCGGTTGATGTCAAAGCAGGGCGTATTCTCAACCCGCCTAACTTACCCGGTTGGCACCAGACGGCATTGGTGGAGGAGCTCCAAGCTAACCTTGGCCTGCCTGTCGCCATGAACAATGACGGCAATGGTTGGGCGCTCGCCGAGTATCTTTACGGAGCGCGCCAGGGCACGCAGAATCTCGTCATCATTACCCACAGCACGGGGATCGGGGGCGGCCTGATCGTCAACGGCCAACTGGTGCAGGGGGCTTGTGACATGGCGGGCGAGTTTGGGCATGGGATTCTTGACCCCACTGGGCCCGCGAGCGGCGGTCTCCAGGGCACGTTTGAGGGGTTTTGCGGGGGCAAGAGTATGGCCCGACGCCTGCGGGAAGATATTCAGAAAGGCGCTACGACGATGATGGTGGACCTCGCCGGGGGCGATCTCGACGCCATCACCTTCCAGCATTTCAAAGCTGCGGTAGAAGCAGGTGATGATTACGCCCTGAAGCAGTGGGAGGCTTACCTTGAGCGACTGGCGCAAGGCATTGGCATTCTCCTGATGACCCTGAATCCAGAGACGATCATTCTAGGCACGATCGCGCGGCACAGTGGTGAGCTGATGATGCAGCCGCTCCGGGAAAAGCTGCCCAAGTACGCCTGGCCGGAAGCCATTGCTTGTTGCCACATCGAGCCAACTCAGCTGCACCAGGTGGGAGAGTTGAGCGCATTGGCCATCGCGGTTTTTGAGTAGCCTGCTCAACGGGCTTCGGGGTGAGAGAATCCCATTCTGCTTGCTTTCGGCGAACCAGAAGCCTTATGCTTCGGGGCTCTCGGGCGACCAAGCTTGAGGTGAATTGCAGCGATAAGTTGCAAAAATTTATCCAAGGCAATGCGTTGGAAAACAAGGGGATATAGCTCAGTTGGTAGAGCGTCTCGTTCGCAATGAGAAGGTCAGGGGTTCGAATCCCCTTATCTCCACGCCTTAGGTTAAGGCGAACCTGCATGCTGTGATAGTTTCGGAATCAGGGCATCTGCCAAGACAGAGCTTTTTGTTTGCCTTGTGGAGCTTGGCTAGGGCTTGGATGTTGTTTGGCTGCTGAGAAAGCGATCCACTTCTTCTTGGCCCAGGACCTTTTCGATCCACTCTTTGGCTTGGCGGGTCAGCGGGGAACTCGGTTTTCGTTGTGGGCCCACGGTGGTGCCATCGACCCATTGGCCAGCCAGGCGCTGGATGACTGGGTAACGAGGCAGCCCGGTTTCGCCTAGGTTGATGGCGTTGACGAGTTGAGTCACAGCGGCGCGGGCGACGTCCTCGTCGGCGCGGCGGATTCCGGCCCAGTTGGCGACTTCGTCATTCACATTGCCGTGCACAATCGCAATGTCCTCCGGAACGCGGTAGCCAAGGTTTTGGACCCACTCAATCATATCCATGTGCTCGCAGATGATGACGTCGGGCCGGAATTCTGTGAGCCAGCGCCGAAGAACTTCTTGGTGGATCGACTCCGTCTCCAAGTTACCTTGTTTCCTCTGGCGTCGGAGTGCAGACCAGTCTTGCCTTTGCAGCCAACGGGTCTCTTCCGGGCGATTGATATCGCGAGGTTTTTTGTTGAGGAGGTAGCCATTCTGCAGCGCCATGGTGAAGGTATCGTAGAAGAGCATGGGCAGGCGTTGAGCCTTCGGTACCAGATGGAACTGGCTGTGCAGGTAGGCGGCATCGCGCCGAAAGAGTGTGGAAGTTGAGGCGGCGTCACTCGAAGCGAATCCGATACGCCGATAACCCAAGAGCCAGAGATGGCTGAAGAGAATGAGTTGGTTGGTAAAGTGGTCGTGACCGACCACGTGGTGCTGGTAGATGGCTTGGTCGCGGAGTGCCAGAGTACTGAAGCGGGTAAAGTCGATGTGGTGGTCGTTCCAATAGTAGGCGGGGGCATCTAGGAGCAGTCCGCGGTATCCGCGATTGTAGAGCTGCTTGGCGAGGGCTTCCGGGTTTTGCTCCGGAGAGGTGAGGACAAAGGGTTGGAGTTGGTAGCCGCGCTTCTTGGCTTCATCTTGCGCGGCTCGGTACTTTCTCACCGGGCCGTAGGGGAGTTGCATCAAGTCCTTCCATTTAGCTTCGGCGGAAAGACCAAAGTACAGGTAGGCGATATACTCCGTCACTTTTCGGACGCGGCGGGCGCGGACGGCTGCCATTTGTGCCCCGATGTAAGGGTGGGTGCGGTAGCCCAGCTTTCGCGCCACTTTCGAGACATGGTCCCGCGTCTTTGGGGCCACGCGATGATTGTTGCGGAGACTAAGGGAGGCGGTGCTGACGCTGACCCCGGCAGCTTCGGCGACCATCGTCAGGGTAACAGGGCCTTCGGCGGGGAGGCGTGCCGACGACTGGTTTTTTGTCTGACGTCCACCTTTGGGGCGGACTCCTTCTTGGTGGAGAATTTTGCCGACGCTTTGGTCGGAGACGCCAACTTGCTCGGCGATCCAGCGCAAGCTGCGGTCTCGACCGGCGCCTTGTCCTAGCTCAATGACTCGCTGGCGCAGGTCGTGGGAGAAACCTCGGCGTCCACGGCGTCCATCGCGCTTGGGGGAGTTGGAGGTCGCCATCAACCTCATCACTAACCCAAGAGGCAGGTGGGGTGCAACGTTAAAAATTCGAATTCAACGGTTGTAATTAAGCTTGAATTGCGGGTGCCTCCTCCTCTGGGATTTAATAAGCGTGTCAGCAAAGGCAGCTCAAGTACTGCCAGACCTAGCAACCTCAATCCGATCACAACTCATGAAAAAACTACTCTTAACGACCGTCTTCGCTGGTCTGACCTGTTCCGCCCAGGCCACGCTCATCGTCGAAGAAACTTTTGATTACACCGGCGTTCCCGCTGGTACTGGCACGAGCGCCACCCCTGGATCAGCTGCTAACATCCTCACCACTCAAGGCAGCTACACCACGAATCTAGGGAATTACAGCCTGTCGGATGGCCCCGGTGTTTTTGCCGGTAGCATTGCCAGTCCGATCGGGACCGAGGTCAACACTTTGCGGGTCGGCAGTGGTAACACGGCGGAAGCCTCGATCGCGACGACCAAGGGCACGCTCTACTACTTCAGCTTTCTTCTCGAGTACGGCTCGACCGCCACGCAAACTCGTGTTCAGTTCAACGGTGACGGGATTGGCGTCAACAATCAGAATTTCTATGTCGGCGTCACGAACGATTTCTTCGGCGTGGGGAGTAACAATACCTCGGGTTCCGTTGCTCAGATCGCCGTGGTGGAAGATACCGATTACTTTGTCGTCGGAACGTTTGAAGTCGCCAATGACAATGCTTGGAGCATCAATGCCAGCATCTTTACGGACGCCAGCCTGGTTCCTGGTACGCCGGGTAGTTGGGATGTGACCTACACCCAAAACTTCGGGGACCGGGGCATCGTGACGGATTACACTTTCCAGTCTCAAGGCGGCAACTCCTACTACAACGGATTGCGCGTCGGGACGACTTTCGCTGATGTGGTGCCGGAGCCGACTTCCGCCGCGTTGTTGGTGGGGGCGGCAAGCCTCCTCGCGTTCCGCCGCCGCCGTCAGGGATAACTGGATTCTGCGAGGTTGAGGAATCATGTGCGCCTTCGCCTCAGGGTGAGGGCGCATTTTTTCGAACTAGCAGTCGTAAAAACGATTATTTAAATTTAAGGTATAACATGTCGCCAAAGCCGAAGAACGTCATCTTCATTATGTCGGACCAACATGCGGCCCACCTCATGGGCTGCGCTGGAGAAACGGCGGTGATCAGCCCTAACATGGACCGCTTGGCGGCAGAGGGGACACGTTTTACCCAGGCCTACACGCAGAATCCCATTTGTTTACCCAGTCGGGTCAGCTTCCTCTCTGGCCAGTACTGCCATAACCACGGTTACTACGGCAACGCGGCTCGCCGTCCCCAAAACTTGCCGACTTATCTCGGCCACTTTAAGCGCCACGGGTACCGCACGGCTCATTTTGGAAAATCCCATTTGCCGGATGATCCGGAGCCCTGGCTGAGCAAGGATTGCGATGCGTATCTCGACGAGCAGTACAATGACTACATTCGTGCCAAGGGGCAGGAGCCGGATCATCTTCGGCTCCCGGAATTCGAAAAATATGTGGTCGATGATGCGCGCCCTTCGGTTCTACCTTTCGAAGACAGCTACGAAGGTTGGCACGCCCAGAACACGATCAACTTTATCAAAGAGAGCGAAGGTCAACCGTTTGCCATTCAGTTTTGCCTGAACCGCCCACACCATGCGTTGACTCCGGCGCAAGAGTTCTGGGACATGTACGAGGGCCTTGATGTCCACGACAATTTTGTGACCAACGGGGAAATCCGTCCTCCACACTTTGCCAACATGGTGGACTATACCAGCCAGATGGAAGGGCGCTTCGAGCCGAAGACCAACGCGGCTTTCTTGCGTCGCCATTGGCGGGGCTACCTTGCGAGCATCACGCACATTGATCACGCGATAGGTCAGGTGCTGGAGTATTTGGATCAAACCGGCTTGGCTGACAACACCATTGTGGTGTACGGCTCAGATCACGGAGCCTACATGGGGCAACTGGGGGTTTTTGAAAAAGCGCCCGGTATCTGCAGCGACTTGGTCTGCAAGGTCCCGTACATCTGGCGAGGGCCAGGCATCCCGGCGGCCGAAACATGCCAGGCACTGGTCGAGAACATTGACCTTGGCGCCACGCTGGTTGATCTCTGCGGCCTGCCGCCGATGGATTGGGTGGATGGTGTCAGCCTGCGTCCGCTGATGGAGAAGGAAGTGCCGTCGATCAAAGACGTCGCCGTGACGGAGAATCCGCTGAGCCGCTCCATTCGCTGGGGGGGATGGCGCTTGGTTCATTACCATCGCGAGATGTTTGGCGAGAAGGACGAAGGTGAACTCTACCACGTGGCAGAGGATCCGTTTGAGCACCACAACCTTTATGCCAGCGAGGCGCATCAGGCGCGTGTCCACGAGGGCCGCCGTTTGCTGCTGGATTGGCTGATGAAAACGAGTCGGACGGTTTGCCACATGCAAACGCCGAATCAAGAGGACTCCTACGCCCAGGACGGGAAGTCCAAACGTTCGGTGAGCCCGGCGGCCACCATGAAGACCGCCAACGATGAGGATAAAGTCTGGATGTTGAATTATCTGTAAGAGGTGAAATGATGAAGAACTCAGTCATGAAAAAAGAAACGGGCTTGCGTCTCATTTGGGGGCTGTTGTTGACGGTCTCTTCGGCGATGGCCGCCCCGGATCAACCCGCGCATGCCTACCCGGGATGGGAAAAGAACATCACGGGGGCGAACATTGTCGTGCCGGAGGATATCGTGACGATTGAAGCGGTGCCGGCGGGAACCAAGCCCTTGCCAGAGGGCAAGGTAGAACTGCCGCAGGCTTTCAAAGATGCTTTGGACCTGAACCGCGACGGTCAGGCGGCCAAGATCGAATTAGCACCAGGGACGTACCGTTCGATCATCAATGTCTACGCCCGAGACGGGAAGGGCGCGACGGGTTTGCTCGTGATCGAGGGACCGGAGGATCGCTCGGCCGTGATGACCGGAACCGACGATTGGAGCGACCCCGCTCTTTGGAAGCAAGTTGAGGGCAAACCAGGATTAATCGAGGCGAAGTGGGACAAGGATTGGGGGGATTACCAAGTCATGCCCGAGAAAGAGCGGGCGGGTAAGGATGCGCCCTTCTTGCGAGGGCACGCCACGGATGACAATCAGGTCATCCTGAAGTGGAAAGGGGCGGAGGCGGACGCTGAAGGAAAGTGGAAGCTCTATCGCCGTCTTTACCGCAAGGATCAAAGCAAGCGCTACAAGGACGGAAAGACACACGAAAAAAACACCGACTTTGAGGTCATCTACGAGGGACCCAAGACAACCTACACCGACGCTAAGGTCCAAAAGAGTAAGACCTGGGACGTGCACTACTACCACTATAAAGTGACCCAGGTGCAGCCGGACGGAAGCGAGAGTCCAGTCTCCAATGAGTTGAAGATCATTCCGGGTGACTTTAGCAATTCGGCTCGACCGGGAATTTTAGGTCGGCGGCGGGAGATTGTCTTTGTTGACGACAAGCTCATCCGCCAGGTGGCGACCGAGCAAGAGCTGAAGCCCGGGACGTACTTTGTGGATGACGGCTTCCCTGGGGTGCCGGATGACGGTCGCCTCTATGTGATGCTGCCGAAAGGCGCGGAATTGGGGAAAAGCAACATTGAGGTTGGCGTCCGTGAGGGGAGCCACCGAAATGCCTCTCAATGGCGGATCCAGCGGAAGGATAACTTGGCGATCCGCAACCTCACGTTCCACCGTTTCCCCATGCCACTGAACACGATTGGCGCGTTGCAAATTGAGTTTGGCAAGAACGTCCTGGTGGAGGACTGCACCTTCGAGTGGAACAACGCGACGGGCTTGCTGATTCGCAGTTGTTCCGATCTCACGCTGCGGAACTTAGAGATTAATGACAACGGCGGGGCCGGGATGTTGGGGAGCGGCGGCACCAATATCATCGTCGAAGACATTGTGACGAACCGCAACAACTGGCGTGGCGACTGGGGGAACATCCAGAGTTGGGCATATGCAGGCTACAAGACTGGTTTCGGCATGCGCGATGTCATTATCCGTAATTTCACCATCCACGATAATCTGACGCACGGTCTGTGGATCGACTACAACGTCAAGCGCCTGATCATCGACAATGTCTCGTCCTTGCGTAACTCGCAGTACGGTACCTTTATTGAGGCCTTGCATGGCCCCGTCATTATTCGTAATAGCACCTTTTCTGACAACGAACGCTTTGGCGTCATGCTGGCCAATTCTTCGGAAGGCGTGTTGCACAACAACATCATCGCCAACAATGAGGATAGCCAGATCAACTTGCTCAAGCGCCTGAATCGCCCGGTGTCGGACCACGACAAGGACGGTTCAGAAAATCCAGGTGCTTCGGGTTCTAAGAACAACGCCATCCCGCGTAACATTGTCGATTGGATTTGGACCGATAATATCGTGGTGGCCGATTCGGCGAAGCGCCCTCTGGTCAACGCGCTGCCCCTGAAGAAGTTTTACGACACGCTGCAAGCCAGTGGTAATCTTTACCATCATCCGCGGCCCGAAGGTGCCTTCTTCATCGATCTTCTTCCGGTCGGTTTGAACGAGTGGCAGCTGATCACCGGCCAGGACCTGAATAGCCAGTTTACCGACCCCAAGTTGAAGCAGGACGAGAAGATGGGGTATGCCGTGAGCGACGCAAGCCCGGCGCAGCAGCGTGCCGAGTGGAAGTCGGTGGAAGTGAAGGATTCCGGCTATCAGAATATTGGCAAGCTCGTGGCCGAAAGTGCGAAGGATTACAACGCTCAGCCGTTTGACCAAGTGGCCCAAACGAAGCCGGAGCAATGGGAGACGATTGATTTTTCCTCGGCACTTAACCATCCCTTCGACAAGAAGCATGAGTGGGTGCGCAATCCGGTGGTCGGGATCAAGCCGGGTAAGACGACTTACCATGGCGTACCTTTTGAAGTCGCCAGCCATCCGGAGTGGGGCGCTTCTGGCGTCGCTTTACGTTCGAACAAGTTCTTCAAAAATCCGGAGGGGAATGTTTCTCGCAAAACCAAGATTCCACTCGAGGGAAAGAAGTACGATCGAGTTTACCTCCTTCACTACCTCGCCAATATGGGGGATCACCGTGCCATTGCCGAGTACAGCTTGGTGTATGACGACGGGAGTCGCCACAACGTGGAGGTAGTCAACTTCGGCACCGGCTCGGACGACGACGCGCAAATGGAGCGTTTCAAGGAAGCGGCTAACATCCAAGATTGGTGGCCGCTCTGGAACCACTTCAATAAAGAGAATGCCAAAGCGGTGATGGTGCTAGATGAGAAGGAGCCAGCCAAGTCCCTTCGCTATCTCTATACCCTGGAGCTGGAGAATCCTCACCCGAAAAAACCAATCGCTAGTCTGGAATTCAAAACTCTGCACCCAAACAGTTCTGCTTCCGTGGTCGTGGTGGCCGCCACTGGGCAGAAAGCCAAATGAGATTGTTGTTCGCCACGCGAATCTGACTCTGTCCTATGAAAATGCGTATCTTTACCATCTTAGCGGTGGCCGCTTGGGGGGCGGCTGGCACCGTCCAAGCCGAAGAAGTCTTTGCCGAAGAATTTCAAACTTACGGCACCAAAGCCAATGAACGTCTGCGCGGGAAGTGGTTTATCTCCAGCCCGGATCCGGATCAAATCAAGATCATGCTGGATGACGAGGACCGCTTTGGCCAAGGCAAGGACAACAAGATCGTGCGACTGATGTCGCCGCCCGAAGGCAAGCCGCTCATGTTTGCTCATAATCAGCTCGATGCTTCGGAGGTGATGTCGGTCACCCTGACCATCTACGAGCCGAAGAGTCTGGACGATGAGCAAGCGGGTGCCCATCTGCGCGCCGGTCGTAACCACTTTAAGAAAGAAGAAGGCGATATGGCGTTCCACCTTTCCTTCAATGACGGCAAGGTCAATAAACGGGAAGACCTTTACCCCTTAGGCAAACCGACACAGCTCCACTTCGTCTTCAACAATTCCAAGGACGAGGTGAGTTACGGCGACCGCGAAATGGCGGCTGGGACGGTGGACCTTTGGGTTGACGGCAAGCTTGAGGCGGAAGAGCTCGACTACAGTGTGGACGGGACGGAAGGCACGCCGCTTGAAGGGATTGGCATCTTCTTTTACGACGGCGGTGGGCAGGAAATCTACGTCGATAACGTGACCTTTTACGACGCGGCAGTAGAACCAGTCGAGTAGGCACTGGTGCCTTCCTCGCCCGTGGCTTCGAGGCATTGCGTTGGGAGAGCGGCGGTCGTTTTACTCGGACTACATCTGGGTCTGATTCCAGGACAGTAGGCGATCGAACGTGTTGCGTACAAAGCCGCCACTTTCGGATTTACGTTTGCTTCCAATCAGTTAAGGCTGAGGCGCTACAAAAATCGTTTTTTGCTATGTCCAATCCTCACCACGATCATCTCGAATTTTTTAACGTCGCCGAATTAACCGAAGTGCCGGGCATTCCCGGGGCGGTCCGCCTTTCCCGTTACCCGTCTCGACTGGAGCCGCACTATCTGAACGAAGGCGGTAAGCTCGTCTCTCGTTTTTCCCAGGGCTGCGAAATCCGCTTTCGTTGCGAGAGCGAGCGCTTCGTCGTTCGCCTCTCAAGCGAAGAGCCCGCGCGGGTTCAGGTCCACCAAGGCGATCATTGGCTGGCCAATATTGAACTAAAGCCCGGAGTCCAAAGCGGCACTTTGCTACAGAAAAAGGACGGGCTGATGAACTTGCCGGAGCTGGCACGTCAGGATGCGGTATATGCCCCGGAGTTGATTCGCGTCCAGGTTCAGGGTGGCGTGGTTTACTTCCACGGTGTCGATGGGTTTGGCCATAAGGTCGAGAAGCCTCACCCGGGTGACACCCCGGCCAAGCGCTGGCTGGCCTACGGCTCCTCGATCACTCAGGCTGATACTTACGGCTACGTCCATGTGGCGGCAGATGTGCTGGGGGTTGATGTTCTCAATAAGGGCATGAGCGGAAGCTGTGCTTTGGAGAAGCAGACGGCCGAGTTCCTCGCCCAAGAGGTGGAGTGGGATTTCGCCACCTTGGAGCTGGGGATTAACATCCGCAACAACGTGAAGCCACCCGAGTTTGCCGAGCGGGTCAAGTACCTGCTGGATCAGTTGGTGCCGTTGAAGAAGCCACTCTTCGTCATTTCCATCTTCCCGAACGGGGCTGACTTCTATGCCGAGCAGGCTGAAGTGAAGGAAACCGAAGCCGCCTTCTACCAGATTCTCCAACAGGAAGTGGAGAGCCGGGCCTTGGATTATCTGCACTTTATTCCGGGGCGCGAAATCATGGCGCGCTACGCCTGGTTGGCGTCGGACATGGTGCACCCGACTCACGAAGGGCATGGCCACATGGGGAACCGCTTGGCCAAAATTTTGGGCGAGAAGTTGAACCTTCCGCTGTTGGATTAGCGCTCCCCATTTTTCCAGAAAGCTTGCCATGAAAGACGCCCAACAACTTACTTTGGAGCAAGCGGTCGGCCACTTGCTCTGCCCACTCTTCAGTCATTCTGATCTCGATCAACTCAAACGCTGGCAGGAACGGGATCACTATGGGGCGGCCTTCTTTAACCGCCGGACTTTTGAGAACTTGCGCGATGTCACCGGCGCGCTCCAAGAGGCGGCGGAGCTGCCGCTCGTGGTGGCGGGCGATCTGGAAAACGGGGCTGGCAAATCCGTGGCGGACAAGAGCACCCAGTTCCCCTGGATCATGGGGTGTTCCGCCGCCAACAACGAAGATGCTATCTTTCAGATGGGGCGGGCAGCTGGCCTGGAAGGACGCCATGCGGGTTTCCACTGGACCTTCGCGCCGGTGGTGGACTTGAACTACAACTTTCGCAGTGGGGAGACCAATATCCGCTCATTCGGTGATGATCCGGAGCGGGTGCTTCGCCTAGCTCGGGCCTATGCCAAAGGTGTACAGAGCGAGAACCGGATGGCGGCATGCGCCAAGCATTTTCCCGGAGCGGGGATGGACGAGCGCGATCAACACCTCGTAACCTCGATCAACTCGCTGACCGTCGACGCCTGGATGGCCACCTACGGCAAGGTTTGGCGCGGGATGTTTGAGGCTGATGTCTGGACCGTCATGCCAGGCCATATTTCCTTCCCGGCGTGGCAGGGTTGGGCGGATGATCCAGCTGCCGCGCTGCCGGCTTCGCTTTGCCCGAAGTTGCTCACGGATTTACTGCGTCAGGAATTGGGTTTCCAGGGCGTGATTGTTTCCGACGCCGCCACGATGGTAGGGATCCAATCCCGCGCTTCGGAAGACGACGCGGTAGTCCGTTTCATCGAAGCCGGGGGCGACAGCTACCTCTTCGCCGAGCCGGAGAAGGACTACGATCGCTTGCTGGCGGCGGTGAAATCCGGCCGTTTGAGTGAGGCGCGGGTGTACGAATCCGCTCAGCGGATGCTGGACCTCAAGCATAAGCTGCATCTCTTTGACGACGTCTACGGCCCCGAGCCGACCGCCGAGCAGGCTGCTGAACTGACCAGCGCGGCCCAAACGTTGGCGGACCAGAGCATCGTCGTGGAGCGCGATAATGGGAAGGTCGGGCAAGCTCCCACGACCGGAGCCAAGGTGCTGACGATTACGTTGAACCAGGAAGGCCATAAATTCCTCCCGATTGAGTTGGAGGAATTCGACGCCGCGCTGACTGAAGCTGGCTACGAGGTGACGCATCTGCTTAATCCGGGCCACCACGCTATCATCGAGGTGATGGACCAGTTCGAGACGGTCTTCCTCAATTTCTACATCGTGCCGCACATGGTGATGGGGCACACGCGCCTTTACTCCGCGAATGCGATGACGTTCTGGCGCGGCTTCTATACCGATCACGCCGATGTACGCTGCAGCTCATTCGGGACGCCGTACATCCTCTTCGATCAGCCGCATTTGCCAAATCTACTGCAAGCCTACGGCGCTTCGCCCATGCAGCAGCGAGTCGCCGTTGATGTTTGGCTCGGTAAGAAGCCAGCCTTGGGGGATAGCCCGGTACGTCAGCCGCGGGTGACCATTAAGAACCAGCCGCTCGACTGCCTTGCTTAGACCAGCTTGCGGCGGGCAGTGGCTCGGGCCGGGGGCGTAGTTCCGCCGCGGCGAGGCGCAGCCACAGGGCCACTTCCGCTGTCTGATCCCAGCAGGTGCTGGGCGGCTGGTCGGCCAAGACGCGGCCTTGCTCATCTTGCAGCGAGACGAGGTGGTCCAAAATGTTCATCGCTAGTTTAGCTGCGTTTTCGTCACCAGATTCTTGGTAATAGAGCGCAGCTCCCCAAGCGACTTTGTGGCTGAAGAGATGCTCCGTCACGGTCGGGCAATCGCGCAAAAGCTCGAAGTACTTCTTCGCGTAATCTAGGTGTTGGCAGTCATTGGGGTCTCGTTCTTTTAACTCGCGATGTCCGAGGCTCAACATCGCCAACGGATAGCCAAGCATGAAATAAAACTCATCAGGTTGGTCGGTCTTTAAAGTAAAGAACGGGCGATCCGCTGCAGGGAAGTCTTTGATTAAGACGCCCTCTTCGTTTGTGCGGAGAAAAAAGATTCGCTTGGGCTCTGGTTGAACATCATAGAACCTTTGGAGAACTGTGAGGCGTTGCCAAAAATCGGGAATCCATCCGATAGTAAGGGCAAGGTGTGTCAGTTGCGCCGTCGAGATAAGATCGAGGTAACCTGATGATTTCTCAGGATCAACGTTCCAAACCGCCTGGTCAGGGAAGTGGCTCAGTCCTCGAATGTAATGGTCTGCATAATGGACGAGATCGGTCCTTCCTAGTCGTGAGGCGGCTAAAATGATCCAGCCATTGGGATATCCCCAAAATTGGTTCAAGTAGTCGACCTCGATGGCCTTCTTTCCGTTGGCTGGGTCGGAGAGAAAGTCGCCGTTAGGCTGGAAGTGATGAGCCTGGAGATGATCCAGCAACAGGTGGCTGGCGCGCTGATGTCCGGTATGGGCAAAGAGGCAGGCAGGCTTGTAAAAGTGGGAGAGGTCGGTCGGTGCTGGGGGAAGAGGGCACCCCGGCCCAAGGACCGATAAGAGA
>CAWUJC010000019.1:0-12720 GCA_963922355.1 uncultured bacterium
GCCTTCAGCATTGGCGGCGTTGATGTTGGAGCGCATCTTGGTGCCGAAAATGCCCTTCGAGACCCCTTTTTCCAGAAGCGCATCCAGGTCTGGCATCGGCTTCATCACCTGCGTGCCGTTCACTTCATCGGCCAGGCCCTTGTCGACCTTGAGGAAGGGGACCACGCCTTGGCTGCTGCCGTTGGTGCCCTTGATGTGGCTACCGGTGGCGCGGACGTTGGTCCAGTCATTGCCGAGGCCGCCGGCCCACTTGGAGAGGCGAGCGTCGTCGGAGACCACCTTGAAGATGTGCTCGAGGTCATCCATCACGGTGCTCAAGTAGCAGCTGGAGAGCTGCGGGTGGAGCGTGCCGCTGTTGAAGAGAGTCGGCGTGGAGCTGACGACGCGGAAGGTCGAGAGCATGTTGTAGAACTCAATGGCGCGGCCGGTCTTGTCTTCTTCCTCTCCGGAGGCCAGGCCCATGGCGACGCGCATCCAGAAGTACTGGGGCGTTTCCAGGCGGCGCTGCTCGTGGTGGATGAGGTAGCGATCGTAGACGGTCTGCAGGCCGATGTACTGGAACTTGCGGTCCCGCTCCATGTCGAGGGCGTCCGAGATGCGCTTCAGGTCGAAGTCGAGCAGGCTATCGCTCAAACGACCACAACGGATGGCGGCGTGCAGGTAGCTGACAAAATGGCTGCGGTGCACTTCGGCGAGCTTCTCCGGGTTACGGGCCGGAGCTTCCGGCAGCACTTCGCGGTAAATCACGTCCAAAAGAAGACCAGCGGCCACATACGTGTAGTCCGGTTCGGCTTCGATGCGGGCGCGGGCGGCCAGGATAACGGCCTTGTCGATTTCGTCGGTGGAAACACCGTCGTAAAGATTACGCAGGGCTTCGTCGGAAATACTGCGGCTGTTGATGCGGCCTTCCGGGTTCAGGGTCTCGGCCTGCTTGCAGGCCCGGATCACGCGACGACGAATCCGCGTCGGGTCGAGAAGCTCGTCACCGTCGGCGGTTTTCACCGTCAACTGGGCCTGCGGACGCCCGCTCTGATCGCGCTCCCCACGGAGGGCGCGAGATTTGCGGCGTTCTTCGCGATACACGATGTAGCGGCGGGCGATGGTGTGGTGGCCCTGGCTCATGAGGGCAGTTTCGACCGCGTCCTGAATGGCTTCGATTTCGAGCTGCTCGCCGTGCACGGCGCGGGCCAGGATGCTTTTGACCACTTCTTCGGAGACTTGCTCAGCCGCGTGGTGGGTTTCCTTATCCAGCTTGGCGTCTTTTTCGAGGCCACTTTCGGCCTTAAAGGCGCTCTCGACTGCCAGCAAGATGCGCTGGTCATTAAATTTCTCGGTGCGTCCGTCGCGTTTAAGCACCTCAAACTCGCGGGAGGCGAGCGGGTCGACGCCGTGGAGGTCCATTTGCCCGGTGGGTTGGTCTGACATCATAGCCGTGTTTCCTTTCGTGTGGGGGTATCCTGGGATTGTGTTGGGTCGTTATGTCCTCAGAAGGCGCGGGAGCAGCCGAATGCTGCGGTGTTGTGATGATCTCGCGTCCCTGCGGGCGGCTTGCCGTCCAGCCAGTGCCGCCGTGAGAGCGTCGCCAACTCCACCGTAAATTCCCCATTTACAACCTAGAGGGAATATCTTGGGCCGCTAGGCCTTTTTGACGGCTTTTCGTTGGCTGAACACTACCATTGGTGGTATTGGTTGAGCGAACTCCGCAATATGTAGGAAATTTTGGCGTTCAGGTCAACCACATTTTGCGTTATATTTTTAAATAACGCATTATTTTGGGGTTATTCATACCTTTTTCACAGCTTAATCCCGGTTTTGTGCCCATTTGGGAATAATTGGAGCACCCCATAAATCCAAGATGGACGAAAAAACGTGAGTTAATACGTAATTATACGTGATAATCAATTCTGCTGTGTAACATCCTTATTACGTGATAAATAGAGCTTTCATTAGGCCTCAAACTAAGGGTATCTTGGCGCAAATGGCTGAATCTGCTTCCGAAATAGCCCCATCATCTGAGGTCAAGGCCCAGGCTCACCGGCAGGGGCGACGTCTCGAGTTCTTCACACTCGGGTGGAATAGCTTCGAAGCCGTCATTGCCATTAGTGCCGCTGTGCTGGCGGGAAGCGCGGCTCTCCTCGGCTTTGGCGTGGATTCGCTCATCGAATCAATCTCCGCACTCGTTCTGCTCTGGCGTTTGCAGCACGACGACGAGCGCGGCAAGGCGCGTGAGAAGCTCGCGCAACGCCTGGTGGGGGTGAGCCTCCTCATCGTGGCCGCCTATGTGGGCTATGAGGCGATCGAACAACTCCTCAGTGGCGAGCACCCGGCCGTCAGCTACGTGGGGATCGCTCTGGCCATCGCGTCGGTCATCGTCATGCCGATCCTGGCCCGGGCCAAACGCCGGGTGGCGGCGCAAATTGAGAGCCACGCGCTGCATGCTGATTCCAAGCAAACGGACATCTGCGCCTATCTTTCCGCCATTCTCCTGGCAGGCCTCGGCCTCCACGCGTTCTTTGGCTGGTGGTGGGCCGATGCCGTGGCCGCCCTTTGCATGCTGCCAATCATCATTCTGGAAGGCGTTAATGCCCTCCGCAACAAAAGCTGTGCCGGTTGCGGCTGCGGTGGGTAGGCGATTTGTTTGGCAAGACCTTCAGGAGGCCGCGTTCTTGATTTACATATCCAGAAATCCTGATAGGTTGATGGGATTCTCATGAGCGATCTTTCTTTTCTCCCCAAGCCAGAAAGCCCCGCTGGCCAGCAAATCCGCGCCCTGCTCGCGGAGCGTATCGTTTACCTCGATGGTGCGATGGGCACGATGATCCAGCAGCACAAGCTGGAAGAGGAGGATTTCCGCGGCGACGCCTTTGCCGAGGCGGAGAAGAATCTGAAAGGGAACAACGACCTGCTCAGCATCACCCGGCCGGAGATCATTGCGGGCATCCACACCGCCTTTCTCGATGCCGGCTGCGACATCATCGAGACCAATACGTTCAGCGGGACCACCATCGCGCAGGCCGACTATGGTCTGGAAGACGCCGTCCAACAGATCAACGTGGAATCGGCCAAATTGGCCCGAAAGTGTGCGGACGAAAAAACCGCCGAAACGCCGGACAAGCCTCGCTTCGTGGCGGGCGCGGTTGGCCCGACGAACCGGACCGCTTCCATCTCGCCGGACGTGAATGATCCGTCCAAACGCAACGTCACCTTCAACGAATTGGTCGAGGCGTACCACGGCCAGATTGTGGGCTTGGTGGAAGGGGGCGTCGACTTCCTCCTCATTGAGACCGTGTTCGACACCCTCAACGCCAAAGCGGCGGTCTTTGCCTGCGAGAAGTTCTTCGACCAGCACCACGAGCGCCTGCCGATCATGCTTTCCGGCACCATCACCGATGCCTCCGGCCGCACTCTGAGTGGGCAGACCCCGGAAGCGTTCTGGAATTCCCTCCGCCACGCCGACCCGCTTAGTGCTGGTTTCAACTGCGCCTTGGGAGCCGATCTGATGCGCCCGTACCTGCAGGAGCTTTCCAAAATCGCGGATAGCTACGTTAGTTGCTACCCCAACGCGGGCTTGCCGAATCCGCTCGCGCCCACCGGCTACGATGAGTTGCCCGCCGATACGGCCAAGGCCCTACGTGGCTTTGCCGAAGAGGGCTTGGTTAATATCATCGGTGGATGCTGTGGCACGACGCCTGACCACCTCAACGCCGTTTTTGAAGCGACCAAGGATGTGGCGCCGCGCCAGATTCCGACGATTGAGCCAGGCCTGCGCTTGAGTGGCCTGGAAGCCATGAATCTTGTGGCGGCTTAGGCTATCTTCCTAGATCCAGAGAACTTTTCTTATGAGCAGCAATTTCTCCAACTTCCTGATGGTCGGTGAGCGCACCAACGTCACCGGCTCGCCCCGCTTCCGCAAGATGATCCAGGAAGAGCGCTTCGAAGATGCGCTCGCCGTGGCTCGCCAACAGGTGGAAAACGGCGCTGGGGTGATTGATATCAACTTTGATGAAGGCATGCTCGACGGCGTGGCCTGCATGCGCCATTTCCTCAATCTGGTGGCAGGGGAGCCGGACATTTCTAAAGTACCGATCATGATCGACAGCTCCAAGTGGGAGGTAATCGAAGCCGGGCTCCAATGCGTGCAGGGCAAGTGCATCGTCAACTCGCTCAGCCTGAAGGAAGGGGAGGAGAAGTTCCTGCACCAAGCTACCCTTTGCCGGCGCTATGGAGCCGCCGTGATCATCATGGCTTTCGACGAGCAGGGCCAAGCTGCGACCAAGGACGACAAGGTCCGCATCGCGGAACGTGCCTATAAGCTGCTCACCGAGAAGATCAATTTTCCGCCCGAAGACATCATCTTCGATCTCAACATCCTCACCGTCGCCACCGGCATGGAGGAGCACAACAATTACGCGGTCGATTTCATTGAGGCGGTTCGCGAAGTCAAAGTGCGTTGTCCGCACGCCTTGACCAGTGGAGGGGTGAGCAACATCTCGTTCTCTTTCCGCGGCAACAACGTCGTGCGCGAGGCGATGCATTCCTGCTTCCTTTACCACGCCTGCTCGGCCGGGCTGGACATGGGTATCGTCAACGCCGGTATGCTGGGTGTCTACGACGACATTGAGCCCAAGTTGAAAGACATGGTGGAAGACGTGCTCCTCAATCGCAAGGAGGACGCGACCGAGCTTCTCATTGAATACGCCGAGGAAGTGAAGGGGACCGGGCAAAAGAAAGAAGCCGAGACCCAAGCTTGGCGGGAAGAGCCCGTGGCCAAGCGTTTGGAGTACGCGCTGATCAAAGGCATCACCCAATTTGTCGACGAAGACACCGAGGAAGTACGCCAAGAACTCGGGCGCCCGCTCGAGGTGATCGAAGGTCCGCTGATGGACGGCATGAAGGTCGTCGGCCAGCTCTTCGGGGACGGGAAGATGTTCCTGCCGCAGGTGGTGAAGAGCGCGCGCGTGATGAAGAAAGCGGTCGCCTATCTCTTGCCCTTCATGGAAGAGGAGAAGAAGCAGAACGCCGCCGGTGGTGGAAGCAGTAGTGCTGGCACCTTCCTCATCGCCACGGTGAAAGGCGACGTGCACGACATCGGCAAGAACATCGTGGCCGTGGTGCTGGGCTGTAACAACTACGAGGTGATTGACCTCGGGGTGATGGTCGACAACGAGACCATTTTGCAAAAAGCCAAGGAGCACAAGGCCGACATCATCGGTCTCTCCGGGTTGATTACGCCGTCGCTCGACGAGATGATCTACAACGTCACGGAAATGGAAAAACGTGGCTTGAAGACACCGGTGCTGGTGGGTGGCGCCACGACGAGCAAAACCCACACCGCCGTGAAGATTTCCCCGAACTACGAGTCGCCGGTCATCCATGTGACGGACGCCTCGCTGGTGGTGGGGGTGTGCAGCCAACTACTCAATCCCAAGACGGCCAGCGACTACCACGAGCAGGTCAAGGCGGAGCACGCCAAAGCCCGCGCTGCCTTCGAAGCCGGACAGCAGAAGGACGTCCTGGTTTCACTCGGGCAGGCGAGGGAGGAAGCCTTCCTCAGCGATTGGGAGCAGACGCAGATCGAGACTCCAGAGAAACTGGGGCTCCAGGTCTTTGACGAACTTCCGCTGGAGAACGTGGCCAAGTACATCGACTGGTCGCCGTTCTTCTGGACTTGGGAGCTGAAAGGCGTCTTCCCCAAGATTCTCGAGCACAAGAAATACGGCGAACAGGCGCGCGAGCTTTACACCGAAGCCCAGAAGGTTCTGGCTGACATCATCGAGAACAAGCGGGCGCATTTACGCGGCGCGCTCGGACTCTGGCCAGCCAACAGCGTGGGCGACGACGTGGAAGTCTACGCGGATGCCGACCGCTCCAAAGTGGTGGAGACCTTCCGTTTCCTCCGCCAGCAAAAGCAGAAAGAGCAGGGGAAGCCCTACTTCTGCCTCTCGGACTTCATCGCGCCCAAGGATTCGGGTAAGATCGACTATCTGGGTGGCTTTGCCGTCACGGCCGGCCCACAGATTGAGGAATGGGCGGCTTCGTATAAAGCCAAGGGCGACGATTACACCGCCATCCTTATCCAAGCTCTGGCGGATCGCCTGGCCGAAGCGGCGGCGGAGTACTGCCACAAGGTAGTGCGTGATCAATGGGGCTACGGCCGAGAAGAGGAATTTGGTGCCGACGAGGACCTCGACGAGAATCATCTGGAATTTCTCATCAAAGAGAAGTACCGCGGGATTCGTCCCGCGGCGGGTTATCCCTCGTGCCCGGATCACACCGAAAAACCGACCCTCTGGCGCCTGCTGGATGCTAAGAAGACCACGGGCATTGGGCTGACCAGCAGCTATGCGATGGATCCGCCCAGCTCGGTTTCCGGTTTGTACTTTGGTCATCCGGAGGCCAAGTACTTCCACGTCGGCAAGTTGAACGTCGATCAAATTGAGGATTACGCCGTGCGCAAGGGCATGTCGCTGGAAGAAGCCGAGAAGTGGCTGAGCCCGAACTTGGGCTACACGCCTGGGAAAGCGGTTGCGGCGACGGCTTAAATCGAGTCGATTTGAGTCGTGATGGAGCCATTTGAGCTAAACGCCGAGCAACAAGCCCATTGGGCTCGCGAGAAAGCCGGTGGCATCCAGTCCCATGAGCTGCGCTGGCAGCAAGCGCTGAAGAGCTTTTCGCAGCTTCCATGGACGGCGAATGCGGCCGAGACAATCTTGGGTGCGGCTCGTGAGCCGGATCAATTAGACGCCTTAGTCGGCTTTCTGGCGCAAGAAGAGAATCTGGACGCCGCCGCGAGCGCGAAACTCATCCAGGAATGGTTGGATCGGGTCGATGACACGGGGTTGCCGCTTCTTGACTGGTTGGAGTCCTATGCCGTCCTGCAACGGTATTTGCAAGCACACGGCCGTAAAACAAGCTTCACACTGGCAAGCGGGTTTGTCGCTTGTAGTGAGGAAGCCGCCGGAATGGGGTATGGCTTTGGACGGTTACCGGATGTCGTGCTGCAGATGCTCGAAGAGTACGGCTTTGAGGGGTAACGCTCTCTGTGTCAGTATTATACAAATTCCGTACAACATATATTGTGCGAAATATATCTAGGCGGCGAGCAGGGGCGAATGGGCGGCCTATATGTCTTAGCCTGGCGGCCATTCCAGCGGTCGACCACCAAGTATGTGAATGTGCAGATGCGGCACGGTCTCGCCGCCGTGCGCTCCGTTATTGATCACGGTACGAAAACCCGTGTCCGCGATACCTTCTTGAGCAGCAATGTTTGGCACCTGCAACATCAGATGTCCCAAGAGCTCCTGATGGCTTGGCTCAGTCGCTGCGATCCGTGGAATCGGCTCCTTGGGAATCAAGAGCACGTGAACCGGCGCCTGCGGACTGATGTCGCGAAACGCCAAGCAAAGTTCGTCCTCATAGACGATGTCAGCCGGGATTTCGCGGTCGATAATCTTGGTGAATAAGGTCGTCTCGCTCACGATAGAATCTTCTCTAAGCTGTTGATGCTTAGCGGATAGTTTTTACGCGTCGCACAAAACCAACTGGACGGGAGCTTTGAGGTCTGCCTTCTCCAGGCATGCCTTGCTGAAGTTGATAATGTTGCTCCGAATACCTTCGCAGGTCTTCCGCCACTTGATGGCGGCATCGAGGATTTTGGCGCAATCTCGCAGGCCCACCAACCGCACGGCCTTAACCTCATAAGCCACAGCCTGTTCCAGGCGTTGACTCAGCTCTGGATAGAACGCCAGCTCCATTTTTTTCTGATTGGCCAGCTCTGGGAGGTAAATGGAGACCCGCGGCGGCGTAATCCGGCTATGCTGGGCGATTTCCTCGTAACCAATCCCGGCGATGGAGCGTTTCAGCATGCCTTCCAGGGTTTGGACGCTCAAGACCGTGGCCGTACAGTCCGTCTCCAGGTACTCCGAGATAGCTCGGGCGACGTGCGGCGCCAGCTCCCACTGGTCGTGGCCGACCTGGCGGGCAGATTCTTCGATTGCCTCGGTCAGCCACCCTTCGGAGAGCGGGACCAGGCGTTGGTTAATCCAGAGGACGTGTGGGAGGCGGTTGGCGAACGCGATCATTGGAGGTTCAGGTTTTGGACTTCGTTGACGAATTCCTTAATGTCGCGGAACTTCCGGTAGACGGAAGCAAAGCGAACATAAGCCACCTCATCCAGACGGCGGAGTTTATCCATGACCGCCTCACCAATCGCCTCGGCCGGGATTTCCCGTCCATGGCGCTTGATCAGCTCCGCGATCATGTCGTTGATGTTTTTTTGGAGAACTTCGGCGCTGACCGGTCGTTTTTCGCAGGCCCGCTCAATCCCGGACATCATCTTACGTTTATCGAACTGCTCGTAGCGACCGTCGCGTTTAATGACACGCAGGTCCTCGCGTTCAATTTCCTCATAAGTTGTAAACCGGTGTGAACACTGGAGGCACTGCCTCCGACGCCGGATCACGTGGCCTTCCTTCGCCATCCGGGAATCGATGACTTTATCTTCTAAATGACCGCACTTGGGGCAACGCATACAATTTGTAGGACTCGCACTTACTGTCGCCCCTACGAATTGTGGCGTCAAGCCTGGAATCTAACTCTTGGACTATTTACGGTTTTGCAGTAACAACTGGGCCTCTGCGTCGATTTGGCGCACTTTGTCCAGCGAAGTATCGATCACGTTATAATGACCCATCTTCCGCCCTACCCGCGGCTCGCTTTTGCCGTAAATGTGCAGCTTGATGTTGGGATGGGCCAGCAGCCCAGCCCAATCCGGATTGCCGTTGACCCAGACATCACCCAAGAGATTGTGCATCAGGACCGGGCTAAGCAGACGCGGATCGCCCAGAGGTAATCCACAGACCGCCCGGAGCTGTTGTTCAAACTGGCTCGTCAGGCAGGCGTCAAAGCTGTAGTGGCCAGAGTTATGCGGACGCGGAGCCAGCTCGTTGACCAGTAGCTCCCCTCCCTTGGTCAGGAACATTTCCACGGCCAGAACACCCACGAGGTGGGAAGAGCGGGCAATTTCCCCGGCGATCTCCTCTCCCCTCGCCTCAAGTTCTGGCGGTAGGCCGCACGGGACTTCACTCACCGCCAGAATGTGGTTCTCGTGGTGATTGCGGGCCATGGGGAAGAAACGGGTCTCGCCGTCGTAGCCGCGAGCGACAATGACCGAGACTTCGCATTCGTGGTCAATCCAGGCTTCGAGCACGCCCGTGGCGAGCTCATGCTTGGCCCAGACCTCGGCGACTTGGTCTAAATCCGTGATCTTTTGCTGGCCCTTTCCGTCGTAGCCGAAGTCCGCCGTTTTCAGGACGCAGGGGCAGCCGATTTCCTCAACCGCCGTGCGCAGCGCCGCTTCGCTGTCTACCACCTTGAAGGGAGCGACCGGGAAACCGTGCTTGGAGAGGAACTCCTTCTCCCGTCGACGATTCTGGCAGATGTAGAGCAGCTCGCGGTTGGGGCGAAGCACGACATGGTTGGAGAGCTCATCCAGGGTCTCGATCGGGATATTCTCAAATTCGTAGGTCACCACCTGGACGTTCTTGGCGAATTCCAAGAGCGCGTCCATGTCGTCGTAGGAGGAATTGTACTCCTTGTCGGAGATTTGGCCGGTGGGGCTATCCTGCGCGGGCTCAAAGGTGTGGACGCGGTAGCCCATCTTGCGCGCGGCAATAGCGAACATGCGGCCCAGTTGCCCGCCGCCCAGCAGGCCGATGGTAGATCCAGGTAGTATTGGCTTCACAATGGCCAAGAACCCTAGGTGCAGTCCCCAAATTCTGCAAGGACCGCTTTGGGTTTAATCGGTGGCAAGTTTGTTTGCTCCTACCAAGATGACCAGTGGACACCGCTTTCATCAGCGGCAAGACGGCGGAGCAGAAACTCCGCCCTCCGAAGAAGAGGTGCAGCGTCACGCTGCTAAAGCGATTGCTGCAAGACGGTCGTTGTCTGTTTCTCGCGAAAAGCTGCCAGACGCTCGGCCACGGCTGAATCTTGCAGGGCCACAATCTGCGCGGCGAGTAAGCCCGCGTTCTTCGCCCCCGCTTGGCCAATGGCCAAGGTGCCAACGGGAATGCCACCGGGCATCTGGACGATGGAGAGGAGCGAATCCATCCCCTTGAGCGCCTTACTTTCCACCGGCACGCCCAGGACGGGCAAGGTCGTGTTGGCCGCCGTCATGCCGGGCAAGTGGGCCGCCCCGCCGGCTCCGGCGATAATCACTTGCAGACCACGGTCCTTAGCGGTGGTGGCATAGTCGGTCAGCTTGGCCGGGGTGCGGTGGGCGCTGACGATTTCTGCCTCGTGGGGAACTTTGAGCTCGGAGAGGATTTCGGCGGCGAATTCCATGGTGGGCCAGTCGCTGCTGCTGCCCATGATGATGCCGACTAAGGGATTGCTGCTCATATGCTTGAATGCTGACTAAATTCCGGATCCTTGTTGCACAGGATTCGTCGACGGCGGATTCTGGTAAGCGCCCACGCCCGGAGGCGGGTTGCTGCCAGACGTGCCGTCCGACGCACAAGCACTCAAGCAAAGGATGGCCCCCAGGCCCAGGGAAAAGAGCAAGGCACGAATGTTCATCCCCCAAGATGCCCTCATCTTAGGGAAAAAGCAAAGCAGCGTTACGTCGCTATTTGGTGCCGTAGGAGTAGTCAGCCGGGGGCACGGATTTCGGTTCGTTGCAGGCGCAGCCGGCCACGAAGATCGCGGTCGCCCCCAGGAAGGTCAGGAGAAGTAGTTTGCTCATGGCAATCTCCGACGAACCTCATGGCGGGCGGTTTCAGAAAAAAATCACTCCCGGTCTTCGGCCACGTCGAGGTGCTCGAGGACGGAAAGCGCGATTTCCTCGACCGGCCAGAGGCGACCGATGCCCTCGTAGCCGCAGGCGAGCAGACCTTCGTCCGGGCCGATGAACTCGACTCCCCTCGCCTTCAGCGTCGCGACGTTCTCCTGCACGGCAGGGTGGAGCCACATCTTCCCGTTCATGGCAGGCGCGATCAGCACGGGGATATCCTTGGGAGTGGCGAGTAGCGTGCAGGTCAGCTCGTCGTGGGCGAAACCTTGTGCGTAGGCCGCCAGGAGATTGGCGGTGGCAGGAGCCACAATGACGAGATCGGCCCGGTCGGCCAACCAGATGTGGACGGGCTGCCCTTCTCGCAGCGACTCCTCCTCCTCAACTACCACGGGCTGGCGGGTGAGCGATCCCAAAGTGAGCGGGGTAATAAACTTAGCTCCACCGCGAGTGAGGATGGTATCCACCACGCAGCCTGCTTTGGTCAATTGGCTGGCGAGATCAGCCGCGCGGAAGGCCGCAATTGATCCCGTGACGCCGAGAACGACACGCGGAGCTGCTGCCTCTTTCAGGCTCATGCCTCGACCTCCTGGCTCGCCTCCTCGGCATTAAGGGTCAGGCGCGAGCTGAGGAAGCGTTCGGCCGTCATGATCATGGAGAAGTTCTCAAAGTCTTCCTTCATCGAGCCACTGATGAGGGTGTACTTATAGCCGGACCAGAGCTTCATCTCCTCTTTGCCCAAGGCCAAGCGGCGCTGGATTTCCTCTTCTCCCTCAGTGCCGCGGTTGCGGAGGCGCTTCTCCAGTTCCGGAAGCGTCGGTGGGACGATGAAGACATCGACTAAGCTTTGGCGGATGACCTCATCGTCGCATTGCCGGATGTTTTCCGCGCCTTGCACGTCGATATCGAGCAAGACATCACGCCCCTCCAGCAGGCTGTCCTTCACGTTGGCTTTGAGGGTGCCGTAGTAATTGTTGACCACCTTGGCGTACTCCAGCATCTCACCCTGGGCGAGCTTCTCTTCAAACAACTCTGGCGTGATGAAGTGGTAGTCCTCGCCATCGACTTCGCCGGGGCGAGGCGAACGGGTCGTACAACTCACGGAATAGACCAGGTCTTGGGTCAGGCGCAGGCTCTTGCAGAGCGTGGATTTTCCGGTGCCCGAAGGGGCGCTGACCACAAAGAGAATGCCCTGCCGGCGAAAACCTGGAAACGTCATTCGATATTCTGCACCTGCTCGCGGACTTTTTCCAACTCCGTTTTTACTTCGACCACGGTATGGGAAATTTCCAAGTCGTTGGCCTTGCTGCCGATGGTGTTCACCTCGCGATTCATTTCCTGAATAATGAAGTCCATCGTCCGGCCCACCGGCTCGTCTTTCTTCATCAGGGTCTCAAACTGTTCCAGGTGACTTTCCAGGCGAGTCAGTTCTTCGCTGATGTCCGAGCGGTCGGCAAAGAAGACGAGTTCCTTCAGCAGCCTCTCGTCGTGAGCGCTGATCTCCAGGCCGGCATTCTTGATGCGATCAAACAGCACGGAACGGTGGCGCTCCATGACGTTGGGCGCGCGCTTGCGGATGGCAGCCACGTAGCGGTTCATCTGCTTCATCCGGGAGCGGAGGTCCTTGGCGAGAGCGGAGCCTTCCTTCTTGCGCATTTGCAGGAGTTGGCGCAGGGCCGACATCAAGGCTTGGTGAATCGCTGGATAGTAGTCCTCAGGCTCGATTTCTTCCGGTTCTTCGCTAATCACACCCGGACCGCGCAGAATCGTCTCGAGCGAGATCTCCGCACCAACCTTGAGCTTGCGGCTCAGCTTAAGCAACTGCTGGTGATATTGAGCGGCAGCGGTGGCATTAATCACATTACGCGCTTCAGCTTTGCCCTTACTACCGCCATGCAGAGCCACCACGGCTGTAAGACGTCCGCGCGAAA